>JAKPII010000045.1 GCA_029549885.1 Planctomycetota bacterium | reverse complement strand
ATCGGGCAACGATTCTCAGCGGTTGGCAGCAGGTCAAGAATGTGGCAGCGGTCCGAAATGGGCGGATCTGTCTACTGGAAGAAGATGTCCCTCTCGTTCCCGGGCCGCGTATGATTGAACTTGCCGAGCGACTCGCCCAGTGCTTTCATCCCGAATCCGTCGCTACGCCTCCGGCCGACGCATCGCGTGATTAGCCGCAATTTCTTTTCGCGGACGACTATGAGCTGACCGGCAAAATTGTTGGAAAAAAGACCCATTCGCGATAGGCGGTCCCAACGGATTTTTCCTGCAGGGTGGCAGTTCATTACCTCTCTTGACGCAGCCGGGATGAACGCGTGGAGATTTTTCAGAACTAGCCAAATTCCATCGCAGATCGGGCACCATCCTTTGGGGGACGTTCCCCACCAGGCGGCGGGTCATTCCTGCCGGAATGTCGTTCCGCACGCTAGCCTGCCCTATCCCTGCGATTTATGACAAGTATCGCTGTTGTCCTAAAGACCGCCCGATTGTCGAGTACCCTTGCCCCCCGCTTGTGGCGGGCCATATGATTATCTTACGGGAGCAAGGGTTTTCGGGGTCTGAGTCGGGAGGTCGTTAACATGGTCAGCAGCCAGATGGACACAATTCCGTGTTTGGAGGAGCTCAAACCAGGTGACCGCGTGGAGGTCGAGCACCAGGTAACCGTCGGCGGTAAAAGCTGGACGACGCGGACGGTGGGAACCGTGGTACGAACCGAGCGGGTGTGCCACGGTCTGCACTTCGAGCGGGCACCCGATGAGCGAACGTACAGCGATATGATCCTCCTGGAATTGCCCGACGGCGAATTGACGGCCGTGACGGTGGATGAGTTTACCGTTATTCGCAGGGCACCTTGAGGAGGGCTCTGATCCTGTGCTGACATGGAATCTCGGGGCGGAGGGTTGGATTTCTAGCTGGCCTGTTGGGACGGGCGATCTTCCGTAATGGACGAGGTGGGCAGTCGCGATGGGGTTTCCTCGCCTTCGTTGTTGATCTGTCTTGTTGAATTTCTTTGCTAAAGGGAATCTGCGTTGAGCGATCGGGCCTCAGTTTTTTTGCAACACAGCCGAAACTTTGGCGAGTTTCGCTTTATTTATCCGGTCGTCAGCCGCCGCGCTCGGGGTGTGTCGGTGGGTGTGAATCTCAATCCCGACAAGGTGTGTAACTTCGATTGCGTCTATTGCCAAGTCGATCGCCGAAGCCCCGGGAACAAGGCCTTTGTGGAAATGGAGCAACTGAGAGCCGAGCTTCTGGCGGCCATCCAGTTGGTTCAGACGGGGGCGCTCTTTGAACATCCGACGTTCGCAGATACCCCCCTGCCCCTTCGGCGGCTCAACGACATCGCTTTCAGCGGTGATGGGGAACCAACGACGTTCGCCAATTTTGATGCCGTGATTCAACTTGCGGCGGACATCCGTCGTGCCGAGTCACTGGACGATGTGAAACTTGTCCTCATCACGAATGCCTCCATGTTTCATCGAGAGGTAGTCCAACGAGGTTTGGCCATTCTCGACGAAAACAACGGCGAGATCTGGGCCAAGTTGGATGCCGGCACGCCGGAGTTTTTTGCCAAGGTTGCGCGGACGCGAATTCCCTTTGAACGAATTCTCGAAAATATCACCCAGGCTGCCCAGATTCGGCCGATCGTCATCCAATCGCTGTTCATGAGGTGGCTTGGCTCCCCGCCAGAAGAAGCGGAAATCGAGGCCTATTGCATGCGTTTAAACGAAATTACTCGGCGAGGCGGGCACATTAAGGGGATTCAAATCTACACCGTGGCACGTCCCCCGGCGGAATCGTTTATCTCCCCACTGAATAAGGATGAAATCGATGCGATTGCCAGCCGCGTTGCTGAGAAGACGGGCCTCGCTGTGGCAACGTTCCTTTAAACCCCGCTAGTGTCGGTTCATATAGCCTAGGCCGCAAAACGATGCGAGGCCTGGGCAATATGAGTAAGTTGGGCAATGTGAGAAAGGCGCCGACCTGCATCGGGGGCTAACGAAGACGGCTGCGGTCGATCAAAGATTGCCAATCTGCATTGCCAAGCGTAGTAAAAGACGTTATTCTTTTGCCGTTAAAGATAACCCAACTTGCGCCAACCGGTCAGTTTTCTGAGATTCCGGTCCGAACGATCTACGAGCCCTCCTTGCGGCAGCACACCGCTAACAACGAGCAGGGATGGTGATGCATCCGGCGTGTTTAGGGAGTTTCATCACGATGAGACCCACATCGAAAGGATTTCGGTGGTTTCTTTACTCGGCTGGTGTATTGCTATTACTTCTGCAAACAGAACCGTTACTGGCCCAGAAGTGGGCGGAGGCGATGTTCGATCATACGAGCCACAACTTCGGGATGGTCGCCCGGGGTGCCAAAGTTGAGCATGTTTTCCCTTTGAAAAACATTTATGTCGAGGATGTCCACATCGCCTCCGTTCGGACATCCTGCATGTGCACGCAACCCACAATTACTAAGGAGACACTTAAGACCTTTGAAACGGGGGCCATTGTCGCCACGGTGGACACGCGAGGGTTTCTGGGACGCAAGGATGCCACCATCACGGTGACTTTTGATAAGCCTTATCCGGCGGAAGTCCAGTTGCATACGTACGTTTACATCCGCAGCGACGTGGTCTTTGAACCTGGGGCCGTGCTCTTCAATGCGATACCCCAAGGCACGAGCGCGCACAGGACGGTCCAGCTCAGCTACGCAGGGCGAAACGACTGGCGAATCGTGCGGGCAGTGCCAAGTGCGGATTTTCTGGAGGTAGAAGTCAATGAAACGGGTCGTGGGGCCGGAGAGGTCCGCTATCAGCTTGTAGTGACGCTTAAGCCGCAGACGCCGCCGGGCTATCTCCAAGAGCACATCGAGCTATTTACGAACGATACTGTGGCCGATGCCCAAAAGATTGTCCTGGCCGTGGAAGGTTCCATCGTGCCCCAGGTCTCGATTCAGCCTTCGCAACTCGCATTGGGTAGCGTCACGCCCGGTCAGGTTGTCACCCGGAATCTGGTGATTCAAGCCCGCAAGCCGTTTCGGGTTGTGTCCATTAAGGGGCCCGATGAACGCTTTTCGTTTGTCCTGCCCGAAACGACCAAGAGCGTCCAAGTCATTCCGGTCATTTTTAAGGCAGGTGACCGCGCGGAACCCATCAAGGGAGAGATCCAGATCGCGACCGATTTGGCGGGTTTCGAGACGCTTCGGGTCTCCGTTTTTGGGACGTTTGCCGGCACCGATGCGCAATGACAGATAGAGTCGTTCGGTGCGTTGGGACTCGCTCACTCTTCCTGCACTAATGATCGTTCGTAGAGCACCAGGTGAATGTCAATGAAAAGTTGGATTGTCATCCCTGCGCGTTTGGCTTCCACGCGTTTGCCGCGAAAGATGCTTCTTTCCGAGACGGGCAAACCGCTCATTCAGCACACGTATGAGGCAGCCTCCCAAGCCCGACGACCGGCCGGAATCTGTGTGGCTTGCGATGATGAGGAGATTGCCCGCGTCGTTCGCTCCTTCGGTGGCGACGCCCGCTTGACAAGTCCCCACGCCCAAAGCGGGACGGACCGCGTGGCAGAGATTGCTCGGTCTATGCCCGACGTGGAGATATTTGTCAACGTTCAAGGCGATGAACCCGAGATTTCCGGCGAGGCGGTTGATCTGGCGGTGGAACTCCTGGAAAGGCATCCCCAGGCCAGCGTTTCCACAGTGGCCGCACCTTTGCGGAATCGGGAAGCATTGCATGATCCGGCCTGCGTAAAGGTTGTGTGCGACAAGGACGGCTACGCCCTATATTTCAGCCGTAGTGTCATTCCGTATCCGAGGGAATGGAGCGAGGAATATCTCACCGCCTCGCCGCCGTGTTTTTTGCAGCACATGGGATTGTACGCCTATCGACGGTCGTTCCTCCTCAGTGTCTCGAATCTCGAAGTTCCCTATTTGGAGCGTCTCGAAAAACTGGAACAGCTCCGCTTCTTGTACCACGGGGCCAAGATCGTGGTGGGCCTGGTTGATTCCCCCACCTGCGGGATAGATACCCCCGAAGACTACCGACGGTTTGTCGAGCGATACCGGGCGCGGTACACTCGGTAGAGAGGTTGAGTCTCTAGGTGGCGTCTGCGCGGTTGTCATGGCAGGCCCTGCGGACGCACCGTCTGATCCTTGCCGATGTTCGGCCGCATCAAAAAACCTGAGGATGCGGTTCTTTTTGTTTTATGAGCGAGATTCGCACAAATGGCCAAGCACATTTTTGTCACCGGTGGTGTGGTCAGTTCCTTGGGCAAAGGGCTGACGAGTGCATCGATCGGGATGCTTTTGGAGCATCGGGGACTTTCCGTGCGGATGCAGAAGATGGACCCGTACATCAACGTGGATCCAGGGACAATGAGTCCCTATCAGCACGGGGAGGTTTACGTTCTCGATGACGGCAGCGAGACCGATCTCGACCTCGGCCATTACGAGCGCTTTACCAACAGCCCTCTGACGAAGGATAGCAACTACACGACGGGCAAGATTTATCTTTCTGTCATCACGAAAGAACGTCGTGGCGAGTATCTGGGGCAGACGGTTCAAGTCATTCCGCACATTACAAACGAGATTAAGCGGGCCATCACGGCCCTGGGTGGACCGGGCGTCGATGTCGTCATCACAGAGATTGGCGGGACCGTGGGCGACATTGAAAGCCTCCCCTTTTTGGAAGCCATCCGCCAGTTATCCCTCGACTTAGGCCGCGAGAATTGCCTGTATATCCATTTGACCTTGGTCCCCTATCTTCGCGCAGCCGGAGAGATTAAGACCAAGCCCACGCAACATTCGGTCGGACAGCTTCGCCAGATCGGTATCCAGCCGGACATCCTCATTTGTCGGACCGAAAAGCCCTTGGGCCGGGATGCCCGTGCTAAGATCGCCCTCTTCTGCAATGTCCCCGTGGAGTGCGTCATTGAAGAACGCGATAAGGATTTCTCTATTTATGAGGTCCCCATTAGCCTTGTGGAGAACAATCTGGATGAACTAATCGTGCGGAAGCTCGGCCTGAAAGCGGGACCATTAAACCTGGAGAAATGGTACGACCTACTCCATCGTATCCGGAACCCCAAGGCAGAGGTCTCCATCGCCGTGGTGGGAAAATACGTTGAGCACCGCGATGCCTACAAGTCGATCTACGAGGCCCTCGATCACGCAGGGATCGCCCATCATGCCCAGGTGAGGGTCGAACGTGTGCACAGTGAAAAGGTCGAACAGGAAGGGCCCGAACGGTTACTGGCCGGCGTCGATGGTATCCTGGTTCCCGGGGGATTCGGTGAGCGCGGCATCGAGGGGAAGGTGGAGGCCATTCGCTTTGCCCGAGAGCGAGGCATTCCCTTTTTCGGCATTTGCCTGGGGATGCAGTGTGCGGTCATAGAGTTCGCCCGCCATGTGGCCGGTCTCAAGCACGCCCATTCTACTGAGTTCCACAAAGATACGCCTGACCCTGTCGTTTGCCTTTTGGATGAACAGCGGACAAAAACCGACAAAGGCGGCACGATGCGTCTGGGGGCTTATCCGGCAGTGCTTCAGCCGAACAGTCTCGCCGCCAAGGCCTACGGCACGCTGGAAATCAGCGAGCGGCATCGACATCGGTATGAGTTTAACAACGAGTACCGACACATCCTCACCGAAAAAGGGCTGGCCATTACGGGGACGAGCCCGGATGGAAAGTTGGTGGAAATTATCGAACTGCCCCAGCACCCGTGGTTCGTCGCCGTTCAGTTCCATCCCGAATTCAAATCGCAACCGACCAAGGCCCATCCTTTATTCAAGGCATTTATCGAATCGGCCCTAAAGACACGGGCCCAGCGGGCTTCTTCGCAATTTTCACAATCGGCACAAAGCTCAGCTTTGGCCGATTGAGGTCGCTCGTCCAATGCACCTGCGCAAAATGATTAAAAGTCATTCGGCCGTTCGCACTGGTCTAAATTCGCCTTGAAGGGAATGTTGCCTTTGTGATACCCTTCGGCATTCGCATGCCAACGATCATCACGATTGCCCACGGCTCTTGACCGGGCCGGTCATCATGAGAAGCGGTTTCTCATGGCTGAACATTGCCGATTTGATCATGCACCGGTGCGGATCCTGCATCTCTTTTCCCGCCTGAATTGTGGGGGTGCAGAAAAACGGACCCTGGAAGTGGCCCGTCACATCCAGCGCCAGCCTGAATTGAGGCAGCGGATTCAAATTGACTACTGCGTCCTTTCTGGCCAGCCGGGAGTATTGGACGAAGAAGCCCGCGCGCTGGGCGGTCGCATTCACTACCTTCCCCTTCGCCAGGCTAGCTTTCCGCGACGATTCACGGCCCTGTTGCGACGCGAAGGGTACGCGGTCGTGCACTCCCACGTGCACCTTGCTTCCGGGATTCTTCTCGAACTTGCCCGCCTTGCCGGAGTCCCTCATCGTATTGTCCATTTCCGAAGCCAGTCGGATGGAAAGAGCCACCTTTTGCGGGGGCCCCTTCGGTGGTTACTAAAACGTTTGATCGACCACGCTGCTGTACGGATTTTGAGTGTCAGCCGCTGCGTCATGGAGGCCGTGTGGGGGGAAGACTGGTCCCGTGATGAGCGCTGCCAAGTTATCTACAACGGGATTGATGTCGATGGGCGATCGGTAATTCATGACCAAGAACACAAGGAAAAACTCGTGCAGTCGCTGGGATTGCCGCCAAACAGCCGGTTAATGGTTCATGTGGGGAGTTATCGTGCCCCCAAGAACCACCCTCGGTTGATCGATATTTTTCGCCAAGTTCACAGGCAGGAATCCCGATCCCACCTGCTGCTGGTAGGGGACCTCTCGCAGGGATTGAGTCAACTGAAGAGTCGGCTGGCGAGTTACAGGCTGGGGAATGTCGTTCATTTCCTCGGCCTGCAAAAGGATGTTGCCCATCTGTTGCGGGCGGCGGATGTCATGATCTTTCCCTCATCATGGGAGGGGCTACCCGGCGCGGTCCTCGAATCATTGGCCGTGGGAACCCCGGTCGTCTGCTCTGATATCCCGCCGCATCGCGAGATTGCCCAATTTTTGCCGGGATTGAGCTGCGTTCCATTATCGGCACCTGACGAACACTGGGCAAAGATCATCTGCTCGCTTGCTCCTCCGACGGTGGAAGACCGCGAAAAGGCCTGCCAGGCATTCATGGAAAGTCCCTTTTCGCTGGATCGTTGCGTGGCATCGCTGGTAGCCATCTGGGAGGAAGGACCAACCGCCAGGCGTGTTCCACCATCGGGGCTAGAAGAACCGAGCGAGCGATGGAATGTCGATACGGGGAGGGCCGCATGAAGTTGGCGCAATTCTCGCTGATCCTCGCCGTGATTGCAGCTGGCTTTGCGATTGCGCTCAAGCGATTGGGAGATTATTGGGGCGTTGAGTTTCCCGAAATTACCCATTTTCTCCTTTACGCCCCAGCCATTGGCTTCGGTTTGGTCAGTTGGCTGGCTCGGCCGAGTGTCCTTTCCCACTGGTCCATTGTGCTTTGGGCGGCAATGCCCGTGCTTGGGATGTTCTACGGAGAATCTCCATCATTACTCACAAGCGGGGTGATAGCGTTTTATCTCTTGAGTGGTCCTGCTCTCGCGGCTTTGATTGACGAGTCCCGAAGCTGGTTACGGGTGGCGCGCTGGGCGGTTCTTGTCAATAGTCTTCTTGTTTTCGCAATATTTTACCTAACTTACCGCTGTTACGACGGCTCGTTGTATCATGCCTTCGTCAAATTTGGTTATATACCGCTTAGGGATGGAAGCTTCGGGGCCAATCCGAATCAACTTGGGGGACAACTGGCCTTTGCCAGTGTACTTGGGCTGGCAATATTCTTTCGGTCCGGGCGTGCCCCAGAAAAGGAGGGGCGAGTCACTCCTCTTTTCATCCAAGGGCGTTTGCCTTGCGGGGCATTTTCAGCCCATCGAGAGTCAGTGTCCCGGATCTTACCACCTGCGGCAGGCGGGGTGGTTCCGGCTAAGAGTGCGCGACCGGTACGCCGGTTTACATTCGTGAAGGCCGACTGGCTTGTGATCTTGGCCAGCCTGGTCACGGCGGGCGGATGTCTTATGACGGGTTCCCGGGGTGCTGTCCTGAGCTTGATTATCGGGGCGTTTGTCGTCATCGGTGGAAGTGCTGGCCTTCAGCCCCTTCACAGGTTGCGGGATTTTGCCGTCATTGTTGGGATGAGCCTTCTCATGGGCACTTTGGCCACGACCGTCCTGCCTGTAAACCCCGTCATAAGGCTGATCGCCCGTTTTTCGGAAGGTGATGCTACCAACATTGCCACAGCCGGGAGTCGCTTGTCCATTTGGGAAAACGCTTTGCGGGCGTGGACGAGCAACCCAGGACGGATTCTTGTGGGCACCGGAACAGGTGGTGCCGATGTGGCCCTCGGCGAACTCGATGACGGGGCCACTTGGGACGATTCCGGCGTGCTGCGCCGAAACTGTCACAATGCGTTTTTGGAATGGCTGCTGAGTTTCGGCATTGTTGGGCTGATTCCGGGCGTGTCTTTTGTGTTGTTCTTGTGGTTGCGTGCGTCTCGGTTGGACCATGCGGAAGGGGCAACGATACGAACAGGCCTTTTGGCAACAATCTTTGCCTTCGGAATGACAAGTGTCGTGTACCGTCACCTATGTTGGCCGCTGGAGGCCGGTTTAATGCTCGCGCTTTTGTGTCAGCCGGAAAACGCTTGCCAATCCGTCCCCAGTCCCAACAAGAGGCTTACACAGCGGATCGATTCCCATCATCCTATTCCTACACCGCATGTGGGAAAAACATTTCATGCCGGTTATCAACCGTCATTGCGTTAGCCGATATACCTTTAGCCACACCGTAACCATCTTTAAAGCTGCTTGCTGACAGCCCTGCCATGAATATCCTTCACGTCGCTCCCATTGATTCAAACAAGATCAGCGGCATTCGTCAGAATGCAGTCAGTCTGGCGAAGGCGCAAAACCTCCTTGAGGGTACTCGCGCCGGTTTGCTGATCAGTTCGGACGACCCGCATCCATGGCAGCTGCCGGGGATTCCAACGATAACGAAACACACCCTGACCAAGGGTTGCCCGCGGAGTCAGTGGATCGAACGGATCGCCCAGGCAGTCTGTTATCCCGACCTTGTAGTTTTCCACAGTACGTTCATTCCCTTTCATGCGTGGCTTGGTGAGCAGTTAACGTTGCGTGGAATTCCTTACATCATTTGTCCTCGCGGGGGAATGACCCGGGAGGCCTTGGGACAAAGGGCGTGGAAGAAATGGCTTGGTCGTCGTCTGTTTTTTGATCAGTTTGTGGCCGGAGCTGCTGCCATTCAGTTTCTTCGACAGCGGGAACTCGAACGATCGGGAGATTGGGGACGCCCCATGATCATCGCCGGAAATGGTGTTTGGCTTCCGGATGAAAATCTGTGTGCTCGGCCAGGGACCCATCAACAGCGAATCTTTCTTTTCCTCGGCCGGTTGGATATCCACATCAAGGGGTTAGACGTGCTGGTTGAGGCCTGCCAGCGCTGCCAGAGCGTGTTACGCCATCATGGGACGGTGATCCGTCTGGTGGGGCCAAGCTTTCGCGGCTCTGGTGAGTGGCTGGAAAAGGAAATCCGTGCCCGGGGTATCGGCGACATCGTCCAGTTGTTTGGTGCGGTGGGCGCAGAGGAACGATCTCGGGTTTTGGCCGAGGCCGACCTGCTCCTGCAACCATCCCGAACGGAGGGCCACCCGGCGTCCGTGATCGAAGCCCTAGCCCACGGTTTGCCGGTGCTGATTAGTCCCGAAACCAACATGCTCAACGAGGTCCTTGCCGCGCGGGCGGGATGGGGTGTGTCCGTCCATCCCCTAGAGCTTGCCCGCGAACTTGTCCGCCTGAGCCTCGTCCGCGGAGAGGTCCTTGCCGAGGCGGGTCGGGCAGCTCGTCGCTACGCCGTGAGGGAACTGAGTTGGCAGCGCGTGGCGGCGAAAACGGCGGAGAAGTATCGGCAAATCCTGCGGGTCGTCCGTCGCGCGGCATAATCACGGCAGGTTACCCCGCGCTCACTTCAAAACACTCAACGACGGTCTTCGCCAGGATTAAGTGTGCAAAAAGCATAAAAAAAGCGGCCAAGACGCAACGTCTCAGCCGCCAATGCCCACTAGCGACAGGGCTGCGTGAGGGGAAATCCCCGTCGCTTACACCCCAAAGACCAAAGCTATCAACGAAGGGGACTCAGTACGGCTTATACACACCGGGCTGGGCGATCGGGTAATCGCCGTTCTCGTCCTTCTTGACGGGTGGCTCTTGATCCCACGAGGTGATTTCCGGTGCAATGACCGGACCTTTTTCGACGGCCTCGTCCCAGCGGACCACCTGGCCGCTGTAGGTGGCCATTCGGCCGAGCACTGCAGTAAAGCTGCTGGTCGCGCCGAAGTACCCCTCGTTATAACGTTCGTTCTTGGCAATGGCGTTAAGCAGGTCAATGTGTTCCTGGACATACGGGTTGTTGCCGCCGGGGCCGCTTTGGCACCCAGAGACGCCCTTCGTCCCGTGGGCTGCCTCTGACACATTGCTCCAGCAGTTATTGATTTGACGGCACTGGCTGTACATCTTGACGCCGTTGGGATAAGTAAATTCCACGAAGTGGTGATCGAAGATTTGGCCAACGCCGCGATTCTCGCCGCGATAGCGCATTTCGCAGCCACCCATACCGTTGGCCTCGACGGGATGCACGGGATTTGTCAGATCATCGCTCATCACCCAGTTGCAAACGTCGAGGTTGTGCACGTGCTGCTCCACAATGTTATCACCACTCAACCAGGTGAAGTGATACCAGTTATACACCTGGTATTGAAGCTCATTTTGATCTTCCCGACGGCGTCGGATCCAAATCGCACCGCCGTTCCAATAGGCACGGAGGAACATGATATCGCCGATCTTGCCTTCTTTGATGGCAGCGATCTCACGGATGTAGGAGGCCTGATGGTGCCGTTGGAGCCCGACGCCGACCTTCAAGCCCTTCTCATCCGCCATTTTGCAAGCCTCCCAGACCATCCGGAAACCAGGGGCATCCACGCAGACGGGCTTTTCCATAAACACGTGCTTGCCAGCCTGGATAGCATAGGCGAACTGGAAAGGACGGAATCCCGGCGGCGAGGCATTGATGACAATATCAACGCCGCAATCAATGGCTTTCTTATATGAATCTAAGCCGACAAAGACTCGATCATCCGGCAAATCGACAATATCTTTCCCGAATTCCTTACGAAGGCTGTCGGCTGCACCTTTGGCACGATCTTCAAAGGCATCGGCCACAGCCACAACCTGCACCTTGTAGCCTGCTTCACTGGCGGCTCTGATGTGGTCACGGACCGCGCCATTTCCCCGGCCACCGCAACCCACCAAGCAAACCTTCATGACATCGCTGCCGGCGGCGTGAACCGACCTGGCCAGACTGAGCGAACCCAACATAGCGGCCCCACCAACGACCGCTGATGTCTCCAAGAAACTTCTCCGAGATGTCTTTAGCACATCACTCATGACGCAGGCTCCTTACAAAAAGTTCTAGCAAAAACCCAAGTTGTTCTTACCGCCACTGTCGTCTTTGACCGACGAGGCAGCTCGACTTCTCAAGACATACAGATTATCCCCTTCGCACGTCGTTCGCAACTGATGCGGGAGCCAGCGACTTCACGTCACTGCTTTCCGCCCTGCGCCTTGCGATAGTTCAGAAGGATTTCCGGATCGGGTTCATACAGTTTGGCTTCCTCTTCGGTGGGCAGGCGCAATGGCCGAACCACACGAAAACCGACGAACGGGGCATCCGTCAGATACCAGATACTTTGTGGAATCTGGGGGTCCTGCATTTTCCAATCAGGATGCGAACCTCGGCGGGCGGCGCTCCGCAACATTTCAGGGTCGTCCATCCAGGACCCGCCCCGCACGACGATGGGGAATTCCTTCGTTGCCGGAACCAAAGGATTCTTCACCACCTTGCCGGCAAACTGTTTGTAGGCGTCCGGCACATATTGATCGAGGACCCATTCCGCGACATTGCCGTGCATGTCATAAAGCCCCCAAGGATTGGGCTTCTTTTCCCCAACCTTGTGATACTTGTCGTCGGCGTTATCGAAGAACCAGGCATAATCTTCGAGGTCATCCACGTTGTCGCCGAAGGAATAAGCCGTCTTGGTACCTGCGCGACAGGCGTATTCCCATTCGGCCTCCGTGGGCAAGCGGTAATATCGGCCCGTCTTGGCGGAGAGCCACTTGCAGAAATGCTGGGCCGCGTACAACGTCATGCAAACGGCGGGGCGGTCCTTCTTGCCCATCCCAAAGGACATGTCAGTATAAGGCGGCGTGGGACGGGCAATGGCGTCTGCGATTTCATCCCACTTCGTAGCCGGTTCTTTGGTTTGCTCCCGACGGCGCTTATCCAATTCGAAGGACCATGTTTCATAGGCATCCCACAGCGTTTCATATTTGGCCATCCAGAAAGGCTCAATCTCAACCTCATGCTGAGGCCCTTCGTCGGGCTTACGTCCTTTTTCATTCTCCGGGCTGCCCATGATGAACCTGCCACCGGGGATCGGGACCATGTCGAACTTGATGTCGGTTCCCACGATGACCTCGGTGTAAGGCTTCATCTCGGCTTCGGTCTTGGCGTCGGCGTCGGGGACAGGATACGGCTCGGGAAGCCACTTGATCACGGGCTCCAGCGCCGGATCAGGCTTGTTGGAGGCTGCGTCCTCGGCTTGCGCCCACCCATACGCCGCAATCAACGACCCTACCACCAATCCCAGAATTAACCAGTGACTCCAACCTTTTCGACTCATGCAACGTCACCTCATTGATCAATTGGGTTCAAGGGACAAACCGACCACTATCGCCTTTGCAATCTAGCCAGCATCCTCTAGGGGAGTAACTCAAAGCTCATTTCTCGCTTTGTGCCCCGTTGTCAAAGCCTGGTTAAATGCCTCACTTATGATGCCCCGGGAGACTCCTGCCCGACCCGCCAACCTTTCCCTGATTGCAACTCCCCATGATAATAACTGGTATTGTAAACTTTGTTTCCCAGGGACGCAAACGGGTTGGAATCTCCGGAAACTGCCCCGCTCTCCTCGCAAAGGCGTGAGGTCATCAGAACGGCACCCGGCATGTGTCGGCCCTAGGGGGAATAAGAGTCTATCCCAAAAAGTCCCCCTCTCCCTCCGGGAGAGGGTTGGGGTGAGGGCAATCGAACGTCAGAATCGAATCGATTGAGAAAACCGGCAGCGATTCAAGCCACCCTCACCCCCGCCCCCTGTCCCGCCCAACGGGTGAGGGGAGATCATGGGATAGGCTCTAAGTATGGGTCATGCCTCCGCCCCGTTGGACAGCCTTTCTTACGATCTGACCACCAATTGAGGTCTTGCAAAATGAATCAATATTGGCTTGGCAGCACGATTATTGTTTTTGGGTTTTGTGTTGGAGGTTGGTCGATCGGGATTTCCTCGGCGGTTGGCCATGAGAGCCCGATCGCTTGCCAAGCGGATGCCCCGCTCTGCTCGCCGTCACCGCAAGCGCAGGCGAAGCGGTGGACCTGGGAAGGCGTGGAAATGGCAGCCCCCCTTCGGATTGTGTGCTATCACAGCGACGAACGGCACGCCGCCCGGGCTATGCAAAAGGCCGCGGAACGAATTCGTGAGCTCAACAACGTTTTTAGCGATTACGACGCCGGTAGCGAGGTCCGGCGACTGTGCGACACGGCCGGGTCTGGAAGGCCCATCCCCGTCAGTGAAGACCTCTGGCGGCTTCTGGAGTTGAGCCTCCGCATTTCTCAGGAAACAGACGGAGCCTTTGACGTAACGGTGGGCCCGCTCAGTCGGCTTTGGCGACGTGCTCGCATGTCCAAGGAAATGCCGCCGGCCTGGCGCTTTGACGAGGCGAGAAAGGCTGTGGGTTATCACCTGGTGAAAATGAACCCGGAGAAGCGGACTGTCGAATTGCTTCGACCCGGAATGCGGTTGGATTTCGGCGCTGTGGCCAAGGGGTATGCTATCGATGCGGCCTTGGCAGTCCTGCGAGATCACGGCGTGGCATCGGCCTTGGTCGATTTGGGAGGGGACATCGGCCTGGGCGATCCCCCACCGGATCGAGGCCCTTGGAAGGTCGCCATCGCCCCGCTCAAAGATGATCAATCACCCAGCTTTTTTGTCCATGGGAGCCGTTGCGGTATTGCCACCTCGGGCGATCGGTATCGGTTTGTCGTCATCGACGGCCGTCGTTATTCGCATATTGTCGATCCGCGTACCGGGATCGGACTTACTGAGCAGTGTGAAGTGACCGTGATCGCGCCGAATGCAACGCTGGCCGACATCTTGGCCACGGCCGTTACCGTTTTGGGAGCGGAAAAGGGACTGGCCTGGATCGACACATTGCCCGACACGGCGGCCCTCTATCTCCGCCTTAGGGACGAAAAAACAGAGGTGTTGACGTCGGCCCATTGGTCGCGATTGGCCGGCGATTCTTACAAAGTCCCCGCGGACATGAATCCTTGATCTCATCCAGATGATGGGCATCCGGGGTCCAGCGTCGGGATTTAGCTTGCTTGTTGCATCGTAGGGTTGCTATGCGAGAAACTCGGCGGGCCTTATGATGAGATTCGCTCTTTCACGAGCAGCGTGTTTGGTAGAGATTTCCCATACGACCTTGATTACCCGTTGTCTTGCCGCGATGGCGACCCTACGGAGGCTGAGATGAAGGCGTCTATTGATCGAGCAATCAACCTTGGGTGGACCATTCTCTGGATGGCGGTGTTACTGGGCCCGGCCGGGCTCAACGCTGCCGAGCAGGCTTCGCCCTCGTCTGACTCCTGGCCATTCACGATCACTGCGGCGCACCGTCCGGGGACCTATTTCTGGTGTCCGGGCAGTGCCTTTACCCGAGAGGATATCGATTGGAACCTCCGACAGCTTCACGATGCGGGTTTTGGCTTCGTCCATGTCATACCCATTTACGGTGCCCGCGGGGCGGAGTCCCAATATATCCCCTATCTCTCGCCACAGTGGATGGAGATGCTCGATTATCTTGTTCGACGAGCGGAGTCGTTGGGAATGTTTGTGGATATGACCACAGGGACGGGTTGGTGCTTTGGCGGGCCAAACCTTCCCGATTGGGCCAACGATGCCAGGGCCCAATACGACGCCGCATCAGGGGCAGTTACGCTGGTACCGGCAATGCAGGTCAAGCGGGCGGCGCCCGGCGGCGAAGGTCCCATGCTCAATCCCTTCTCACCCCGCGCCATGGACTTGTATCTAGAACGCTTTTCGGCTGCGTTCGACAGCTCACGTGTGGCTCGACCTCGTGCGCAGTATCATGACTCATTCGAGTATCAGTCCAATTGGTCCGCGGATCTCTTCGAGGAGTTTCGCTCTTGCCGCGGTTATGATCTGAAAGAGCACCTATCGCTCTTCTTCGATGAGTCTCGTTCCGCTGATGAGGAGCGGACACGGCTGAAGTGCGATTACCGCTGGACGTTGGCGGAGTTGCACCTTGAGTTAATTCGCCGGTGGGTGGCTTGGGCACACCAACATGGCATGTTAACGCGGAATCAAGCCCACGGCGCGCCGGGAAATCTGCTGGACTTGTATGCCGCCTCCGACATTCCCGAGACGGAAATGTTCGGCGCACCGGAGCTTCCGATCCCCGGCTTCCGTCGTGATCCCGCCATGGTCCGCGCTGCCGATGACGATCCACGCATTTGCCTTTTGGCGTCATCGGCGGCCCACGTGGCGCATCCCCGAGGCCAGCAGTTGGTCAGCGCCGAAACCTGCACGTGGCTCCGCCAGCATTGGCACACCAGCCTGGCCCAGATCAAATTGCAGTTGGATTTGTTCTTTTTGACTGGCGTTAATCAACTATTGTTTCATGGCACATGTTATTCCCCCAAGGATGCCCCATGGCCCGGCTGGTTCTTCTACGCCTCGATCAAAATGGACTGGCGAAACGCCTTTTGGCGTGACGTTCCGGTTCTAACGCAATATGTAGCACGATGCCAGTCGGTCCTGCAAGCCGGGCAACATGACAATGACGTGCTCCTCTACTGGCCTATTTTCGACTTGTGGATGGACCCGAAGGGGATGACGATTCCGCTGACGGTTCACCGCCGTGCCTGGATGGCAGAACAACACGTGGGCGAGGTTGCCAACCGGCTCCTCCAACGGGGATTTGCCTTCGATTTTATTTCTGACCGCATGATCGCAGAGCTGAAAGCGAGCAGCGGGATGATCGAGGCCCCGGGCGGGGTTTATCGAGCGCTCCTCATCCCCGCCTGTCAGTATATGCCCGAAGAAACTTTGGGGCATCTGGCGGATTTGGCCGAGGCGGGGGTGGCCGTCATCTTCGAGCGACAATTGCCCAAAGATGTGCCGGGACTAAGCGACCTTCCCGCACGCCGGGCCCGGTTTGCCGAGCATCGGCGACGCCTTGAGCAAGCGCGGACCGTTGTGGAGGACATCGAAAAGGCCCTGATTGCGGCGGGAGCTATTCGGGAACCGATGGCCGATTCCGGCCTCCGATTTGTGCGGCGCAAGATCGGGCAGGATACGTGGTACTTTGTGGCCAATCACACGCCCCAGCCGGTCGATGGTTGGATGCGCCTCGGTGTCTCCGGCCAGGGTGTCACGCAATTCGATCCCATGACCGGCCACTCGGGACGCTTGGCATGCCGCCAGCGCGATGGGATGATGGAGGCCTATCTTCAGTTGGAGCCGGGATGCTCGACGTTCCTCCGGGTGGCACCTGAAGCCAGTTCCGGCCCAACGTGGCGTTACCTCCGCCCCAAAGGCGAACCGACCGTTCTCACTGGGACGTGGTCAGTGGAGTTTATTGAAGGTGGGCCAACGCTGCCAAAGTCGTATCAGACGGATAAGCTCGCCTCGTG
>JAKPII010000023.1 GCA_029549885.1 Planctomycetota bacterium | reverse complement strand
GGTCCTCGCCAAGGCGGCCATCGCCGTGGCGGAAAAATATGGACCGGGAGGATGGATTCTCGTCGCCGGTGACGATACGGTAGCCCAGGCCAAGGGGAAACGGGTCTACGGGAAGGGGTGTCACCGCGACAGCGTGCGCAGTACCCACAGCCACACGGTCTGGCGTTGGGGACACAAGTGGGTCGTTCTGGCGATCCTGGTTCCTTTTCCCTTCGCACGGCGACCGTGGGCCCTTCCCGTGCTGGTGGCCCTGTACCGCCCACGCGAACTGAACGAGAAGGAAGGCCGCCGTCACAAGACACCCATCGACCTGGCCCGCGGCCTGTTGGCCACGCTCTTGCACTGGTTTCCCGACAAGAAGTTCGTCTTCCTGGGGGACGGAGCCTACGCCTCCCACGAATTCGCGTGTTTCTTCCACCGGCACCGAGGACGGGCTGCCTTGGTGGCCCGTTTTCACGGCGACGCCGCCCTCTACGATCCTCCGCCAAAGTACGCGGGCCGTGGCCGGCCCCGTGTCAAAGGCCAAAAACGGCATAGCCCGTGTGCGGTGGTGGCTGACACCCGGTTGAAGAAGATCATCGTGGACTGGTATGGCGGGAACAAGCGGAGCGTCCAGATCTGCCACGGCACCGGGCATTGGTACAAGCGCGGGCAGGACTTGGTTCCCGTCCGCTGGGTCTTCGTCCGCGATGACACCGGGACGCGCCGGGACGAGTACTTCTACACCACCAATCCGGGCTTTGCCGCCGCCACCGTGATCCACTGGTACACCTGTCGCTGGTCGATCGAGACCACCTTCCAGGAGATGCGCGCTCACCTGGGGTTCGAGACGACCCGTGGTTGGGCTCCCAAGACGGTGCTCCGCACCGGTCCCTGCTTGCTAGGACTGTTTAGTGTAATCTGCTTGATCTACCATGAGTATCTTCTCAAGCGACGAAAGCCTGAACTTTGCCACCGCCCTGGCTACCTGAAAGCAGAAGTAACCTTCAGCGACGCCATCACGACCGTACGAAGGCTTTTCTGGGCCGAAACCCTTTTTGCAGAGCCTCTTGCCTGGGAAGCCGTACAAAAACTCCCTCGCAAACTCAGACAACTCATATTCGACCAACTCTGCCAAGCCACGTAGGCACTCAAGACTGGCAAAAGTCGAGCTGAGGACAAGCGCGAAATGGTGTTATGATCACCGCCACTCCCCTTGCCTTTTGGAAAAGGGATCCGGGTCCGCAACCACAACCACCAGTCCCCTCGCCAAACGGGAAGGGAGTCCGCGTCAGCTCCCACTTCTCCCCTCTCCCTTTGGGAGAGGGGTTGGGGGTGAGGGCTATCGCACAACCGGTACTGGACTATTGGCCCCCGCCTCGCCGGGGTTTTCGGACGGGCCACATTCTGCAGCGATGCCTGTGGGCCTCGGCAGTGGGATTGTCCCTCACCCGGCTCGCGGTACTCGCCACCCTCGCTCCGAGAGAAATGGCCAGGGTTAGGGCGACCGCACAAATTGCGATGCACCCCTAACCCCGTAATCAACGGCTTAATCGATGGCGTTTTGGAGTGAGGACAGGGTTATCATGCGGACCGCTCAGTTGTTGAGGATCGGAGTCTGCGCTCGATGAGTCCCCAAAAGCCCGTACGAGGCCCAAGGGGTGTTATGGTCTATGCGACAAGATGTGATAAACCTTGCGGAGTGACAACGACCAGGTGGCCGGCTTGATGATAAAGCTGGTGTGCGTTCGGATTGGCTACGAAAAGCTTAGCACGCCTTTTCTAGCGATGATCCCTCTCGCCTTTATCGGGCACAATAATCACATTGTACGCAAGAAAACGCTCCTGCGGCCGACAGGGTGCGCCAATCAATGATCAACGCATGGTAACTACTGTAGAACATTCCACGCTACTAATAGGCAATCGGTACGCAAATCGCGGCAAGATGATCTCCTTTAGTTTGTCATTACTATTTAGCGTCTAACTCTCTTACTCTTCGTCAAATAGCGAAGGAAACGGCACGCCATACTTTCGGCTTAAATTTTGACGTGCAGTGCTTTCCGCTACATTCAACCTCACTTGAGTTGATTCCAACTTATTCATCGCCTCGGTAACCAAATTTGGGCTACTGCGATGTGCTAGCACATTCAAGAATTCCAAGACTGTGTTCATTAAATCGCAAATCGCGTCCTTGCACTTAATGGCCTCACGATCGACATTCGAGTCGTCCAAATCGTTAAGATAGGCAATCATCCCCGCGCAAGACGCGGCAAGATTACGCAGGATTCGTGCCTGTTTCGCTGGCGAAACTTGCTCGAGCCGACCTAAGTCGGAGTTCAAACTTTTCCAGACTTGCAAGGCGGTCTTCATGGCCAACCAGTAATTAAAGGTCGCCCAAGCTGAGATCGCATTGTTACTGCCTGCTTCAGGTGCCTATCGTTGCGGTGGGGGAAGACTTGCCATTTGTAGCTCTGGCAAGAGTGCAATGATCTGTTGGGCACTAATGGCGAAGTTGAGATTCTGAACGTAAAAAGACGCAAACGTATTCACGCCGATTACCCGTCCGTGCGAATCGACCAATGGACCACCGCTATTGCCAGGTGAGACGGGAGCCGAGGTTTGAATCCAACACATCTCTCCATCAAATTCATCAAACGGACCTCCTCCTGGTTCCTGTAATTCCTTGGTCGTCCGCACGGCACTGACAATCCCCTCGGTGATTGTTCCCTTTAGCCCCATAGGCGCGCCATAGGCAAAGACCTTTTCAGCTAGCTTTGGAAGTTCGTTACGCAGTGTGAGCACAGCCGGGGGTTGCTCTAATCCATCCACGGCCAAAAAGGCCAAATCGAATTGAGGATAGAGCGCCCCACGCCTTACACCCACCCGGGTACCGTCGTGCAACTGCGCTCGGATCACGCTGGCCCCTTCCACCACATGGTTGTTCGTGACAAGCACGAAGCCACACACTTGATCATGGATGAAAAACCCGCTACCCAGGCTTCCGGTGTCAGTGATAATGGTAACGGTTGCCTTTTGGAGTTGTTCCAGCCAACCGGGCGACTCGGTCTCGGACTCCGATGCAGAAAGCTGTACGCGATTAGAGGCTGTCCGGTTTGGTCGGCCTCCTGCCATAGTCCCGGTGTCGTATTCATCTTCTTCTGAAAAGGTAGTTTCTTGCGCAGGTTTCCAGGAATCCCCATCAAGCCCACTTTGCCAGCCTTCGGGATTGCCGTACAGCGTTCCGTCGTGCGATCGGCTGTCTGACAATTCCGACGAGGGTTCTTGCCAACTGAGGGCCAAAAGACCGATCAATAAAAGGATGGAACAAGCGCCCGCAACTACAAAAATAATCCCTTTGTGTTTCCAAATATTAGCCAAATCAGAGTGAACAGGGATCGCTGGTGCCGGTTTGGGCGTCAATGCGGGATCAGGCGAAGGAGATGGAGTTACCTTCACTTGGGTTTCGGCAATCTGCACCGGTTCAGGGGGAAGGATCGCCTCGGGGGCATACCAATTTTGCTCGTCCTCGGAAATTTGGGCGTCGGGTGGCAGCTTTCCCTCTCTAGCGAGTTGGATGATACCTTGTTCCGGAAATGGCCCGCGAACTTTCCCTTCCGTTAGGATGTAGAACAACCGCCTCTTCATAACCCGCGCCCTTCTTCAAAGACGCCACTTTGGTTACTTCTGTTCCCGTGCCTTTTTGACCACCGTTCTGTCGTCCTTGTCAAAAGTTCCCTTGCGGATTCTACGGCTACCACGGACCTATTGAACTTGTGCGCCAGACCCGCCGCGATCCCGAAGTTCTTCCCCGTCATTGAAAAGCAACAAACGGTACCGGAACCCACCCTCGATAACCGCCTTGCGGAAGATCTGCCAGGTGTCGAACGTGTCGGACCATAGCCCGATATCCAGCTCGTTCGCAGGGCCACATTGGCGAAGTCGCTTCACAATAAGGGCGGCATTTTCATGGGTGATCGGTATTCCCCGTTCAGGTCGCGGTGTTACGACGATTCCGTCGATCCGTTCGCCAACGATGAAGAACTCCCCAACATTCAACCCAAGTCGCCGGCCGTGCGAATCGTATTTATGCCAAACGTACATGCGGTCATAACGAAGGATTAGTGCGATAAAATAGCCGCTAGAGGCACGTTCCTTCGGAAGTACGATGGAGAAGGTTGTTCGGGCCTTGAGTGTCGATAGTTCCTCTGTCTTTGCCTTCAGCTCTTTCTGTTTGCGTTTGACTTCCTCGCGCACATTCTCAAGCTCCTCCTCGACTTCCTGTTCGTGCAGCGCGGCAAGGCGTTCTCGCTGGGAGAGGTTCCTGATCTGGTCTCGCAGTTCTCGTCCACGGTTTTCCAAATCCACCTTCTCCCTTGCAAGGTCCTCAACTTGCTTGGGCATATCACCAAGTAGTCTTCGTAAGGTCTCATTGTTTTCTTGGAGGTTCTCCACCTCCGCCTTCAACCGATCACGTTCAGTCGCAGCGGCCAGTTGTTTGAGGGCTTCCTGTATCTCTTGTTCTCGTGAGGAAACAGTATTTCGCGTCAGCACGGCCAGCAGAATTGTAATTAAGATAATACCCCCGAACGTGTTGCAGATGATGTCCAGCATCAGCTCAAGACTGTCAGTCATTCCCGTGCGTCGCACCGAACCCTCCTCCCTAAAAAGTGGTGCCCTAGGAATCGGACGTCAAATGGAACTTTTGATCTTCACCCAATGGTTCAAACCCGCGAGCGATATTGCGACTGCGCAGTTGCTCAAGGATCTTTCGGCTTGAGTCAATTGCGGAAGGCCTGACCAGAATGAACACGTAGTCAGCGCTTCCCCTTTGTTTGCACCAATGCAGAGCTTGTGACTCGCGCGCCGCAAGAGGGCCCTGCCAAACGGCGATCGTCCTTGCCTCACCTGTCGCACTAAGCTGACTGAGCCGCCAGCCATCCTTGTGCAAGTCTAACACATATCGGTTAAAACCTTCAAAACCGCTGACGTTAAACGTTAAGTCCTTCATTTTGCCTAGCCGCTGCAACTGGGCATCGACGCTGGCCAACTGTTGCTCCAATTGTTCGTTTCGTTGCTTCAGGGAGGCGATTTCATCCACAGCCGCCCGCATTTTTTCGTTGAACCCGCCAAACAGATTCTCAGTTTGTTTCTCCAGCTCAGCTAAGCGGTTCTCCAGCTCTTGGACCTGTCTCCGCAAGGCGGCAACCTCATCGGGGGAAACTTCTAACGCTTGCATTTTCTCTTTCAGCCGGCAATGCTCTTCGATGAGTTCAGCCTTTTTTTCTTCCAATTGCCGAATTTCCTCGGCCCTTGGTCCGCTTTGTTCCAACGCCTCCACAATACGGCCGGTGGCATGCACCAGGCGTAATGCTAACATAAGGGCAACGAAGATAAGAATGCCCATCACCGATGTGATGATATCCTGAAAAGAAAACAGACTGATGGTTGGCCCACTGCCTCTACGCATTTTCAGGATTCCTCGATTCATCAACCGTCAGTCTCAACCGGCCGACGATATAGCGACTGCAATATTCCGAACAACTTTCGAGAAACTCATACTCAGCCTTTTTTAGCGAAGTGATGCATATTTGGATAATAAGAGCGGCAACGAGCGCCACAAGTGTTGTGTCGAAGGCGGTGCCCAGCCCTGCCGTGACTTCTCGCAAGCCATCAGTCAACGAAATTATCTCAGTACTACTGGTTAGAACTTGCGAGAAAGCTCCTATGGACTGGGACAATCCGAGTACCGTCCCGATGAATCCCAGCACTGGAATGGCCCAAACAAAGCCCTGCACCAGACCGTACGACGTTTCCAGCGAGGATTCGTCTTGCTCAGCAATGGAACGAAGGATGTCATCGACGTCGGTGACCCGGCCGAGGTTTCGCAGATTGGAAAGCGCCATGAGAATACGGTTGTATAATATGTATGCTTGAGGTTCGTCGGCTATGGCGTAGATTCTCGCGACGACGTCGTCCACAGTGATCGGCGAGAGGACAAAGTCCGGCTCCTCGGGCGTCACTGCAAAGTTTAAAGCCGCCCGCTGAACCTTGAGTTTCCGCCATTTGATAAGGAGAAAGAATAAACACCATAGCGCCAAAAAGACTGTGGCATACTGCGTCGGTCCGCGATCCATGATAATGTCGGCGTAACGAGCCCAGGGTTCAGGCAAGATCAGCAATCCACCTAAGAGGATTGCGGTTGCAAGAATAGCAACGATTCCGGTAAAGAACATATTGACGCGGGTGAAGCGTCCGCCACGCAGACCCAAACGACGTTCTGGGTCGGTGCGATGCCAGCGGAG
>JAKPII010000008.1 GCA_029549885.1 Planctomycetota bacterium | reverse complement strand
TCGCAACAGCTTGCTGCCTGGATTGAGAGGTTCTTTCAACTTTGGTGCCAAAATCAGTGGAAACGGGAGCGCTATGCACCCGCCTTTCATGTCGATGATGAGGACCTTGACCCGCGAAGTTGGTGCCGTTTTCCGATCCTCTCGGGCGGCTACCAACGGGAGCTCGCCCAGTTGCGACAGTACGTTACAGAAACCGGCGCTGACCACTGAGGGGGAGCATCGCGCATGCCGTTTGTTTATGAGTATCCTCGACCCGCTGTGTGCGTTGATTGCGTGATCTTCGGCTGGGAACGGCCTACCCGCGGTCGTTTGACGAAGGTGGATGTCCTCTTAATCAGACGGGGAAGACCGCCTTTTGAAGGGACCTGGGCATTGCCGGGGGGATTTGTCGAGATTGAGGAACCACTCCTGGATGCAGCCTTCCGAGAACTTTACGAGGAGACGGCAATTCGCCCCAAATCCCTTGAACTGGCTGGCGTGTACGGTGCGCCAGGGCGTGATCCTCGTGGGCGGACGATTTCGATCGTCTATCGTGGGCTAATTTGGAAAGACGAGCACACCGTGCTTAACGGGGACGACGCCTCCCAAGCCGGATGGTTTTCTCTGGGCGAGCTTCCCCCCTTGGCGTTTGACCATGACCAGATCATCGCCGACGTGTGGCAGGGATTGCAACACTGCGCTTCAACACAACCGTTTGGCCGAGAGATTCTTCCTCCCGTATTTTCATGGCATGAGCTCCGATCGCTTTACGAAGCCATTCTCGGGGCGAGTTTCTCGCCGCGGCGTCTCAAATCCTTCCTGGTGAAGGTCGGGCTTTTGAAGCCTGCTGAAAGCGCGGCACTGCAAGAGAAACCTGCGGGAAAGCAAGCGAAGGGTGGCTTGTTCCAGTTCGATGAGGCCATCTATCAAGAATTGACCAAGACCGGATTTTCGCCGTTCCTTTGTGGGAAGAGATGTGACTGAATATGGAGATGGGAGACGAATGCGGGATTACGCGAATTAGCCGACGCTCGCGTTCGCTTAGCAGGGGCGGCCGATCATATTAAGCGAGGGTTAAGACAATGGATGCCCTGATCGTCGTTGACGTTCAGAACGACTTCTGCCCTGGAGGCGCTTTACCGGTGCCCGATGGTGATTTAGTTGTTCCGGTGATCAACCGCCTTATGGAGAGCTTCCCATTGGTTGTCGCCACCCAGGACTGGCATCCCGCGAATCACAAGAGCTTTGCGGCTAATCATCCGGGACGGCAGCCGGGAGACGTGATCGAGCTTGCCGGGGTTCTCCAAATTCTTTGGCCTATACATTGCGTCCAAGGGACAGAAGGGGCTGAGTTTCATCCCGATTTGAATCGGGCAGGCATACACGTTGTCTTCCAAAAAGGAACGGACCCGGAAGTGGACAGTTACAGTGGTTTTTTTGACAATGCCCGCAAGCATGATACAGGTTTGCACGAATTTCTGCAGCGTCGGGGTGTCGCTCGTCTTTTTGTCTGTGGCTTAGCCACCGACTATTGTGTGAAATTCACGTGCTTGGATGGCAGATCGCTGGGTTATGAGGTCTTTTTGGTGCTGGATGCATCAAGAGGTGTTGAGCTTCACACTGGAGATGTGGCCAAGGCGATCGACGAGATGAAAGCCGCCGGCGTAATACCTATTGAGAGTACCGAAATTGCTATGGTCCGCTGAGGCTAATTGAGTGGGCCTTGGCACTGGGGGCACTGGTTAGCGATTGGAATAGGGCGAGGGAGACTGACTTACTTCCAGCGATTTGGGGTCATCCACCTTGATCGTTTTGGTGTTGTACCAGTAGTAGATCCGCCGGGCAGCGGTCTTATGAACAGGGCCCCCAGTAAACTCCTGGCGGTATAATTCGGCCGGGACATCGCCGTCACCTTCCAGAGTGAGAAGGGTCTTCGATTCGTCAAAGGCGAGGCGACGGGCACGGGCTGTGTGCGATGTCCCCTCGACGGTTACGTTACCCCTGGCTTCTAGTTCCAAATGGGGCTCCGTCATCCCCGGGGTGACCATCTGATAGACGGCAATTTCGTCACTGTGCAGCATGAGCCCTTGTGGTCCCAGCCCGGCGGGATCGTCAGGCAATTGAGTAACGTCCCAGCGATCGACGGTACCGTATTTTGCCTTAACGCGGCCTCGACAAGATATCGTCCGCTGGTGCACATTGCCGGCGAGCCCCTGGGAGTAGGTGATTTCCAAAGCCACCGGCTGAGACGGCTGTAGGGGGGAACCACCATCGGCGGACGTAGTTCCACGTGCCAGTTCGCTCCCTTGGCTTGGCGCAGACCGCAAGGAATGGCCGGGGTTCCGTGGCACAAGGCTAGCAGAGCGAACCGTGAGAAAGCGTCCGAATCCAGGCGCCGTGATAGCACCGGTCTCCCAGTTCATAATGATTTCGGAGACGTACAAACGATCCCGGGATTGGACCTCTCCCTGAGTATTGACGTCGACATTTTCGATCAGCACATTACCAACAGCCCTCGCTGTGTAAAGTTGAATCGGTTGCGTGGTCTTTAAGTCGGAGAGGACAATCGATGG
>JAKPII010000004.1 GCA_029549885.1 Planctomycetota bacterium | reverse complement strand
CGCCATTACTTCCATTTGCCGATTGATTATCCACGTATCAACCAGTTTCCGGAGTGGTTCACGATTGATGATTGCGAGGAGGTTCGCCTCCTTAACGCAGATGAGAAGGAGGTTTGCTTGGCAACTGCGGAGGAAGCCTGGAACGGCGTGCCTATCCGCATGGATCAAGCGGGAGAAATGCGCTGGATTATCGTAAAACGATCTAAGAAGTGACGCTTCGGTTGGCTTGTCCTGGAGGTGATTTATCAAGTTCGATGGCGCTTGGGTAACCTTGCGCAGGTCCGAGTTGACGACGTCTCATCGTGACCCTAGAATGCCATACGAGTGAATTCGACATTTACAATAGTCACAGTTGTCAACATCGTGGGAGAGGTCTTCCCGAGGCGATGGTTTGCCGGGGTCGGTTGTTTTGGGCGATGTCGAGCGTCTGGACGATGGATCGTTTCACGTGACGGCGGTGAAAGACAACGGAGACGAACTGGGCTTTGCCCCGTGACGTAAAAAGGGTAACACGACTGCGATTGCCAGAAATGGTTGATCGTGGTTTTACCTGCCTATAGACAGAAAAAAGAACTCCTACGTCACGGACGTTGAAGGTCCTGTTATGGCGGGATCAGCCACGGATGCTGCGACATGTCGCCAATGCTGCGGGCCAGATATGGCCCAATGCATATGGTGCCTCTTCGCGACAATGTGCGGAAAAGTAAATCCTTGGCTTAAAGCGAGGAAGCGATGGAGTTCGATGCGGCACTCGTTCCTTTCACGCTGTTCTTGATGGCCCTGGTGGGTTTGAGTATCGGTCTCATCGTCTTAGGCCATTTGTGTGGACCGCATCGGGCGAATCCTGTCAAGGCCATGCCTTACGAAAGTGGCGTGGATCCTTTCCACGATGCCCGGCGTCGCTTTCATGTGCGGTTTCATCTGGTCGCTATAGCGTTTCTGGTCTTTGATGTGGAATTACTTTTTCTTTATCCATGGGTCGTATCGCTGAGGCAAAGTAGTTCCTGGCAAAGTAAGGCTGCGGCCTTGAGTTCCTGCACGGAAACAACCGGGCGGTCCGACGCGGGAGTTGTGGTGGGCTTGGGCAGCCACGAAAGTCCGTCTGAGCAATCTGGCGAGTTGGCGACCGGGGCACTGCTCCAACGCTCGCTCCAAGGCATCCTCTGGCCGGGATTGGTGTTCTTCGTCCTGCTTGGTCTGGGATATGCCTACGACTGGCGACGAGGGGTATTTGATTGGAAGTGATTGGAAGTGATGGGGGGCAACATCCTAATGGTGGATGACCTCAATGACAAGAATGACTGACTTGCCCGACAATGTCGTCATTACCAAGCTCGATGCCTTGGTGAATTGGTGTCGCAAAAACAGTCTTTGGCCCATGCCGTTTGCGACGGCGTGTTGCGGAATCGAACTAATGGCCACGGGTGCCAGCCGACACGATATTGCCCGCTTTGGGGCCGAGGTCTTCCGTTTTAGCCCCAGGCAGTGCGATCTTATGATCGTGGCGGGTCGGGTTGTGATGAAGATGATGCCGGTCCTGCAAAGGATCTGGCTGCAGATGCATGAGCCGAAGTGGTGTATTTCCATGGGGGCCTGTGCATCGACCGGCGGCGTCTTCGACACCTATGCCGTGGTTCAAGGGATTGACCGATTCATTCCCGTGGATATGTACGTGCCTGGTTGCCCACCGCGTCCGGAGCAGCTCCTTCAGGCGATTATTGACCTTCAGGAAAAGATCCAACGCGAAGGTTCGGCTTGGGGGAAAGATGTGGAGAGGAGACCACATCAGCCACCGCGGGCACTTTTGGCCGATCCCAAAAACCCTCGTTTGCTTGTTGCCGGTCCACCGATTTTTGCTCAAGATGAAGCAGCGAATAAGTGGGATACCGGCAAACGTGGGGAGTCTCCCGACTCGTAGGAATCGCGGCAATCACCGCCATGACGTCTTAGCCGTCGGTCGAATTGGGTGTACAAGAGGATTGTTTGGAATCGGTGTTATCTACGGAAGTGACTGAAACATGGTGTCATCCGAGACAATCCAGGCGATCCAGGCCAGGTTTCCATCGGCCGAGATCACGGAGTTTCGCAAGCAATTTCGGGTTTGCGTGCCCCGTGAAATCGTTCATGATGTGCTCCGCTTTTTGAAGGACGAGTGCGGCTTTACCCTGATCATTGACATTACGTGTGTTGATTATCTGTATTACCCGAAGGCCAAAGATCGGTTCGGCGTGGTTTACATTGTGGGCCGTCCTGAAAACGCCGATCGATTGATCGTGAAGACATTCGTTAATGATCCGGAACCAACTCTGCCCACAGTGACCGATCTTTGGGAAGGCGCCCGTTGGCTGGAGAGGGAAGTCTGGGATATGTTTGGTATTCGCTTTGAAGGTCACGCCAATTTGCGGCGTATCTTGCTGCCCGAAGACTTTCAAGATCACCCTCTCCGAAAGGATTATCCGCTTCAGGGACGGGGTGAACGGCACAACATTCCTGTTGTCACGCGGGATATGGGATGAAGGGGCGTGTGTTTCCTTCGGGAAAAGATTAGGTTAAGAGGACTTCAGGAAAAAGGAAAGCCGGAAAAACATGCCGCTTCAACGAAGCGAACTCTCACAGGCGACAGACGAGGTCCAGGAATACCTGTGGACGATGAATTTCGGTCCACAGCATCCGGCCACGCATACCACGCTCCGCCTCATTCTGAAATTGGAAGGCGAACGCGTCGTTGATGCCGACTGTGACATCGGTTACCTTCATTCCGGATTTGAGAAGCTGGCGGAACACCTGAATTACAATCAGTATGTCACAATCACCGATCGGATGAATTACGTATCGCCCATGGCCAATAACGTGGCCTGGCACCTTGCGGTAGAAAAGCTCATGGGGCTGGAGGTCCCGCCGCGATGTCAGTATTTGCGTGTCATTGTGGCGGAGTTGGCGAGAATTGCCGATCACCTCGTCTGTAATGCAGCCGTTGGGCTGGACACGGGGGCGTTTACCTTTTTCATGTACGCATTTAATCCCCGTGAAATGATTTACGACATTTTCGAGGCCCTTTGCGGGGCACGGTTCACAAACAGCTATACCCGTGTAGGTGGCTTAATGTACGATGCCTCGCCCAAGGCCATCGAATTGATTCGCGAGTTCCTTCGCAAGATGCCTCGGGCATTGGATGATATGGACCGACTGCTCACGCGCAATCGGGTATTTGTGGATAGAACCAAAGGGATCGGGGTTCTGACCAAGGAGGAGGCGATCAACCGGGGCGTTACGGGGCCCATCGCGCGTGCCAGTGGGGTGACCCGCGATTTGCGCAAGGATGAACCTTACCTAGCGTACTCTGATTTTGACTTCCAAGTGTGTTGCGCCCAGGGCGGGGATTGTTACGCCCGTTATTTGGTCCGCATGGCCGAGATGCGAGAAAGCTTGAAAATCATTCATCAAGCCGTGGAAAACCTCCCCTCCGGACCAGTCCACGTGGATGTTGGCCAGCGGGCCATTATCCCGGACAAGTGGCAAGTTCACTCCACGATTGAGGGATTGATCACGCATTTCGAGATCATCATGCAAAACCGCGGTTTCGAAGTGCCGTGTGAAGAAGTTTACTGTGCGACCGAATCACCCAACGGGGAATTGGGTTTTTACATCGTCGGTGACGGTTCGCCCTATGCCTATCGGGCACGGTGTCGGCCGCCTTCGTTTGTCCACTTTGCACTCTTTCCGCATCTGATTCGGGGCCACATGTTGGGAGATGTTGTTGCTGTCCTGGGGAGTTTGAATATTATCGCGGCGGAATTGGATCGGTGAACAAGATTGCCCTGGATACGGGGTGAATCAATGTCGCAAGAATCAAAGGCACAAACGGTTGAAGGTAGGGGGGGCGCCTTGCTTCCCCCGGAGGTCATTGCGTCAATTCGCGAGTATTTCCCCCGTTATCCGAACACGCGTGCCGTTGTCCTGCCAGCCCTTCACCTGATCCAAGAGGCCCTTGGTTACGTCCCCAAAAGCGCCGTGTTGGAGTTGGCCAACGTTTTGGGAATTCCAGCCTCGGACATTGAAGACACCCTGTCGTTCTACCAATTCTTCAAACAGGATCGGCCGCTCGGAAAGTACCGCATTTGGGTATGTCGTTCTCTGAGTTGTGCCTTGTGTGGCGGGGAAAACCTGCTCGATTATTTGCGCGAACGACTCAATATCGAACCTGGCGAAACAACTGCGGACGGGCGTTTCACCTTGGAAGCGGCGGAGTGCCTTGGGGCCTGCGAATACGCCCCGGCCGTCCTTATTAATGAAACGCTCTATCCCACGATGACGCGGGAGAAACTGGAATCAGTCCTCGATGAACTATCGAAGCAAGATATAAACGGACATGGATGATGGAATCGTTTGAACCCGTCCTTTTGGCAAATATTCAAAAGCCAGACAGCCACACCTTGCGAGCTTACGAGGCGAGCGGTGGCTACGCGACGCTCCGCCGTGTCCTCAAAGAATTGTCACCCGCGGAGGTGGTTGAGGAAGTCCGGATTAGTGGTCTCCGCGGTCGTGGTGGAGCGGGCTTCCCGACAGGTTTGAAATGGTCTTTTCTTCCAGCCGATCACCCGGGGCCAATCTATTTTTGTGTTAACGCTGATGAGAGCGAACCGGGAACATTTTGCAATCGCATTCTTTTGGAATTGGATCCTCACCAGGTCCTGGAAGGGACGATCATTAGCGCGTACGCAACCCGGGCGACAACAGCGTACGTGTATTTGAGATATGAATATCCGCTAGCTTACCGGCGTTTAAGCGAGGCGATTCGGGAAGCCTATCAGGCGGGTTATCTGGGGAAGAACATCTTGGGGACGGGCTTGGATTTGGACATGTATATCCACCGCGGCGCCGGTGCCTATATTTGCGGCGAAGAGACCGGTTTGATCGAAAGCATCGAGGGCAAACGGGCCTGGCCGCGGACAAAGCCTCCCTTCCCGGCGGTGGAAGGATTATTCCGAAAACCCACCGTGGTAAATAATGTGGAGACCCTGGCCTGTGTTCGGCACATCATGGAGAGAGGCGCAGAGTGGTTTCGCTCGATCGGTGTGCCGCCCGACCCGAATGATCCGCGGGACCCAGGAAGTTTCGGCCCTAAGTTGTTTTGCGTCAGTGGCCATGTCAATCGGCCAGGTTGTTTTGAAGCACCTTTAGGGATTCCATGTCGCCGGCTGATCGAAGAATATGCCGGGGGTGTGAGGGGTGGACGGCGGGCCAAGGCAGTGGTGCCGGGCGGACTGAGCACCGGTCTTCTTTCGGCGGATGAGCTTGATACGCCTATGGATTTTGCTGGCCCCATCAAAGCCGGCTGTCTGGGCTTGGGCACCGGCGGCGTCATTGTCCTCGACGAGACGTATCCCATCATTGACTTCTTGCATAATAGTTGTCGCTTTTTTGCCCACGAAAGTTGTGGACAATGCACGCCTTGCCGGGAGGGAACGGCTTGGGCCTTACAGATTGTGGAACGCATCAAGGCAGGACGCGGTCGGCTGGTTGACCTCGACCTTCTTTTGGAAATTGCCGACAACATTGGCATTATTCCGGGCACCACAATTTGTGGTCTTGCCGATGGAGCGGCGTGGCCAATCAAGACGGCCATCCGCAAGTTCCGCGGTGAATTGGAGGACTACATCAAACGGACGAACCCCAAGGGATGGCGTTCCACGCGCCCGGTTCCGGCCTTTTCTCTCGAAAAGACGGACCAAGCAAATTCCATGCGAACACCCGTTGCCTGATTGGGAGGAAGATGAGGGACTGAATTCCATGGGCATTGTGATCGTTGACGGCAAAGAGGTGGAGATCGGCGCGCACGAGCGGCTGAACGGCATTCAAGTGGCCGCGCGGGCGGGCATTGAAATCCCTCATTACTGCTGGCATCCGGGGTTATCTGTGGTCGCCAGTTGTCGGATGTGCCTTGTCGAGGTGGGAACGCGCGATCCAAAGACCGGACAGATTGTCATGCTGCCCAAGCTGATGCCGGCCTGCAATACCCAGGCGAAGGACGGGACCGTCTTCGTCACCAACAGTGAAAAAGTTGCGCGGGCCCGCGCCATGGTGGAAGAAGACCTTCTTCTTCGGCATCCCATCGATTGTCCTATTTGCGACAAAGCGGGCGAGTGTCGTCTTCAGGATTATCACTTCAAGTTTGGTCAGTCGGAACGCCGCGCCGAGATTCGGCCGTTTACTAGTCGCAAACGGGATATCGGGGATGTGTTCCTTTTTGTCGATCGGTGCATCATGTGTACCCGGTGTGTCCGCTTTACCCGAGAGATCACGGGCACGTCGGAGTTACTAGTAGTGAATCGTGGTGCGCATGAAGAAATCGACGTCCTCCCGGAGTTGCCGTTGAATAACAAATTATCGGGCAATGTCGTTGATCTTTGCCCCGTAGGGGCGTTGGCCGACAAGGACTTTCTCTATAAACAACGTGTATGGTACCTTCGCCGCCACCCAAGTGTGTGTGTCCTATGTGCCACGGGTTGTGCCATTTGGGTGGAGGAAAATCAGGATCGGGTGTATCGCATTAAGCCCCGGGAAAATCCCTTCGTGAATCGATGGTGGATCTGTAACGACGGCCGATACAGTTACCCTGTGATCCACCACCCGAATCGGCTGCGCGGCGCCTGGCAGCGACAAAATGGGAACGTCTCGTCAATAAACTGGGCGGGTGCCATCGGTCAAATGGTGGACAAGGTTCAGCAAGCGCGGCAGCCAGCCCTTTGCCTTTCACCTTTCTTGACGAATGAAGAGGCCTATTTGGCCTGCCGTTGGATCAAGCAACTCCATCCCCAGAGTACCACAGCCTTAGGGCCAATTCCTCGGCAGGGAGAGGACGAACGGTTTCCCGGGGGCTTTGTCATTTCTGGCGAAAAATGTCCCAATCGCTTGGGCGTTGAAGGCGTGGCGTACTGGTTCGAGCAGCCGCCCCTGAGATTTAATGACCTCCTCGCAAGGACAGCAGAGGGTCATTTCGATGTGATTGTCGTCCTTGGCGGCTATATCAAGCCCTGGATTGACGCAGAACAGGCGGACGCGCTGCGGCGGGCAACAGCGTTGATTGTCGCCGACGTATTTCCCACGCCCCTCAGCGACCGCGCCGATCTGATCTTTGGTATGGCGTTTTTTGCCGAGCGAGAAGGTTCCTATGTGAACCGACAACACCGGCTTCAGTGGTCGGCGCGGGCGATTCGACCGCCATTTGGCAGCCGCTGTCTGGGCTCAGTTTTTTGGGAATTGGGCGGGATGAGCGGGCTTTATCAACCGCGTGAAGTCTTGGCCGAAATCGCACGGACCATCCCTTATTTCTCAGCAGCATCGGGCGAAATCCCGGAATGCGGCGTGGACCTTCGAGTGAATCAATTGGCCGAGCAAACGGTATCGACTGGGCAGTAAGAATAGTGAGAATCGTTACCAATTTGGACGTGTAGCGAAAAAGTGACATGGCAAACCTAGGAAGCCCTGATAGCAAACAGGACTGAAGATGATCAGCTTTGCCGTTGTGACATGCATCAAGATTGCCGTGTTGCTGGCTGCCTTGATGACGGCCGCCGCTTATCTGGTCCTTGTCGAGCGCTGGATCGCCGCTTGGGTTCAGGACCGGCTTGGTCCCAACCGAGTAGGCATCCCATTAACGAATATTCGGATTTTTGGGCTAGGACAGCCGATTGCGGACGGTTTGAAACTCATTTTCAAGGAGGAGTTTGTTCCAGGTCACGTCGATCGTATTCTTTACAATGTCGCACCGGTTGTGACATTCGTGGCAGCCGTCGCCGTCTATGCCGTTGTGCCGCTTGGGGCGGTGGACCTTGGGATCTCCGGATGGGCGCCCGTCGATTTGACGGTCGTTCCCGCGTTTGATGCCGCATTGATCTTTCTGTTTGCCGCCAACGGAGCTGCGGTTTACGGGATCATCCTCGCCGGTTGGAGCAGCAATAACAAGTACAGCCTCTTTGGCGCGATGCGGGGGGCAGCGCAATTGATCGCTTACGAGATTCCTTTGAGTCTGGCTCTGATCGCGTTGGCATGTTATGCGGGGACACTTCGAATTGATGAAATCGTCCTCCAACAAGCTGAGTCCGGAGTATGGAACATCGTTCTTCACCCGTTGGCATTTGTGGTCTTTTTCGTGGCTGCCACCGCCGAGGCAGGGCGGTTGCCTTTCGACTTGCCAGAAACAGAGCAAGAGCTTGTGGGCGGATTCCATACCGAATACAGCGGCATGCGGCTTATGACGTTTCTGGTCTCTGAATTCCTCCACATGATCACTGCGGCCGTGGTGATTGTCTTGCTTTTCCTTGGAGGTTGGCACCTTTGGTTCCTCACCGGGTCCGAACCGGTAGCAGGAATCGGTGGAGCGATCATAAGAATCGTTGTGTTTGTGGCCAAGGTCCTGGCGGTGGTGTTCTTTTTCATGTGGATGCGCTGGAGCTGGCCCAGATTTCGTTTTGATCAATTGATGACCCTTGCATGGAAGCCCTTGATTTCCTGGGGAATCGTTCAGGTGACGATCTTGGTGGTATGGTACGCATGGTGGGAGCCCTTGGTTGTGTCGCAGGGCTGGTCGTCGTTGCCGGTCCTCGCGCTAATCAATTGGGTGACGTTTATCTTAACTTGGGTCATCACGGCTGCGATTGCCCAGCCTCATTACGATAACAGCCCGCGGCGCGACTTGGTGCGTCTTGCCCAAGGTGTGCCGGAGGGTTCACCTTATATGGAGTCCCCAACGGTCCAGCCGTGCGATGCGTAAAAAGCAAAGAAGGCTTTATCGAAAGAGAGATCTTTGCTTTGGATGAGATCAACGACCTATGAAACCAGACAGCTCGGAAATCCGCTGGGTTGATGAGTCACCACTCAATATGGGGGAAAGATCATATTTGCCCCTATTTTGGGATGGACTGACGACAACATTCCGGCACCTCATTGGGCCGAAGTTGACGGTTCAATTTCCGGAGGAACGGCATCAATTCCCTGATCCGTTGATTTATCGTGGTGTTCACCGTTTGAACCGGGATGAGCAGGGCCGCGTGAAATGTGTTGCCTGTTTTCTTTGCGCCACGGCTTGCCCCGCTCACTGTATCGATATTGTCGCTGGTCCTAGTCCTTGGCCAGATCGGGAGAAATATCCGGTCGTCTTCAACATCGACATGCTCCGGTGTATCTTTTGCGGTATGTGCGAGGAGGCCTGTCCCGTAGATGCCATTGAGCTGACAAGCCTTTACGATCTTTCTGGCAAGAGCCGTGAGGAAATGATCTTTGACAAGGAGAAGTTATTGAGCATCTATGATCAGACCAAGGATCAAGAGCCTCCCGGCTGGTTGCGGGGAAAACGGGAAATCGAGGATTTGATAGAGCTTCCGCAAGACGATCAGGACCTCACACAGGACAAGTGAGTGATCGTTTCTTCGGTGTTTGTGGATAATGTTATGGACGCACCACTCTTCGTTTTGATCTTGGCGAGCATTTTCACGGCGGGAGGCCTGTGGTGGGCGCTGCCGTGGGGAAAGGCACGGAGACGTTCTGTGGGCTGGGTGCTTGTGGCTGCCGGGCTGGCGATGCTTTCGGCTATGATTCCGTCCGTGGGCAGCCTGTTAGCACGCTCTCTTCTCACACTGATGTCTATTGTGGCCGTCGGCTCGGCGGTGGCCATGATCACGAGCAGTCGTCCGTTGTATGCCGCCCTTTGGTTTGGCATGGCGGTTTTGGGCACGGCCGGGATGCTGTTATTCAATGGTGCGCAATTTGTGGCCATGGCCGTGATTGTTGTTTACATCGGCGCTATTTTGGTCATGTTCTTGTTCGTCCTCATGCTTGACGATCCCAAAGGGACAGCCGGTTTCAATCGACAAAGTTGGGAACCGCTCACGGCCTCCGTAGTGGGTGCGGTCCTCATTGCCCTGACGACGGTCACCTGGCTGCGCCATGCCGCCACGGCTAACGGGTGGTCTTTGGCAAAAGAGACGGGTAAGGCGATCCCGGATGTTGTGATCACGCGAACCGTCGATCTGGGCAACCAATTGTTTTTGCACTACGGTGTGGCCGTGCAGGCTTTGGCGATTGTGCTCTTACTTGGTTTGCTGGGCGCTGCCGTGATCATCGCCCATCCATTGGAACCGCTTCTGGACTTCAAGAGTCGCGCTGTGCCGGACGAAACGCCGACCGCGAATGAATCCTAAGCCGAGGAGCAAAAGCCATACGGGAATACCATGGAAAACACTGGCTTACTCATGAATTACTTGCTGGTGGGGACGTGCCTTTTCGGCTTGGGGGTCGTCGGTTTTCTGGCCCGGCGGAATCTAATCGTCATGTTCCTTTCCGTTGAGTTAATGCTTCAAGGTGTTATCGTCAATTTTGCCGGTTGGGACCGTTATCATGGTCAAGCGACGGGCCAGGTATTTGTTCTCTTTATTGTGGGCGTCACCGCGGCGGAGGCGGCCGTCGCTTTGGCACTGATTTTGACGCTCGTGAGGGCAAGAGAGGGGTTGGATGTCCTACGCTTGCAAAAGGTCCGCGAGGATATCATCCTTCCGCCGGTGCCCGATGAAGGTGAGGTCAGGGAAGCCGAGACACCTTCATGGCCGAGGCTCCCCCGGGTGGGACGGCGTCCCGATATTCCCCAGGAAGTTCTTGAATATCGACCGAGTGTGTAACCCCCATGACATTTCTCATTATTCTCATAGCCGCGATGCCCCTTGGGGCTGCGATCCTGACAGCCGTGCTCGGCCCGCGCCTTCTGCGAGAATTTAGTCATGTGCCGGCCGTAACGGCAACAGCCATTTCCTTCATAGCGTCATTGGCATTGCTTCTTTTGGTAGGCCAGACTCTTGCCCAGCATTCGGCTGACGGCGAACAGCGTGTTCTTGAGCGCGTGGTCCAACTCTGGAGCTGGGCCGACATCAGTCCGACCGGCGGGTCTCCCCAAGTTCCCGTAGCCCATGGCACGGTGGACTTTGTGCGATTTCAGATTCCCGTTGTTCTTCGCGTCGATCCCTTGACAGTCTTCATGTTGGTGACGGTTACGGCCGTCTCCTTGCTGGTAGTCATTTACTCGATTGGATACATGCATGATGATCCCGGCTACTGGCGATTCTTCACCTATGTTTCTCTTTTCATCTTCTCCATGATCATGCTCGTCTCGGTCAGTAATTTCTTGCTCCTTTACATCTTTTGGGAGGCCGTGGGCCTGTGCAGCTACCTCTTGATCGGTTTCTGGTATCGCAAGCCCGCTGCGGCCGCGGCGGGGAAGAAAGCGTTTCTTGTCAATCGGATCGGTGATTTTGGATTTGCTCTCGGCATCTTTTTGATCTGGTCGGTGTATGGAACACTGAACTTTCACGACACAATTGATCCCGAAACCGGCGAAGTCTATTCGGCGGGAGTGCTGGGAATGGCCCGGCTCGTTCATCCCGAGCAGGGGCTTGTCCACGGCGCTGTGGCCACGGCCATTTGTTTGCTCCTCTTCGCAGGGGCCTGCGGAAAAAGCGCTCAATTTCCTTTACATGTGTGGCTTCCTGATGCCATGGAAGGCCCAACGCCCGTGAGTGCCCTGATTCACGCCGCCACCATGGTGACGGCCGGTGTTTATATGGTCGCACGATGTATGCCACTGTTCGAGGCTGCACCCTATGCCCTGCCAATTGTGGGGATCATTGCCATCATCACGGCCACCATGGCGGCCATCATTGCGCTGACCCAGACAGACCTCAAACGCATTCTAGCCTATTCCACGATCAGCCAGCTTGCCTACATGTTCTTGGGGCTGTCCGTCGGTGGGTTGGTAGGTGTCGCTGCCGCGATGTTTCACTTATTTACCCATGCCTTCTTCAAGGCCCTCTTGTTCTTAGGGGCGGGCAGTGTCATGCATGCCACAGGCGGCGTGATCGACATCAATGAAATTGGCGGATTGCGGCGTCGATTGCCCTGGACCCACGCCACGTTCCTTGTTGGCAGTTTGGCCTTGGCAGGATTGTGCCCGTTCGCTGGATTCTTCAGTAAGGATGAAATCCTCCATCTCGTTTATGAAAAGGGAAGTGCCTCATCGCTTTACTTCTTCCTGTTCGTGGCGGCAGCCGTTACTGCTATGTTGACGGCCATCTACACCTTCCGTGCATATTTTCGCACGTTTTTTGGTGAAGAGCGGGTCCCTGCAGAGGCCGCCGGCCACCTCCACGAGTCGCCCCCTGTCATGGTGATCCCCCTCGTCATTTTGGCAATTGCCTCGGCGGTTGTTGGGGTCGCGTTCGGTCCTGGTAAGGTGATCGAGCACTTTCTCGCGGCGACACCGAGCCTTGCCGCATTTGCCGCACACGAGGTTGGGGCGCACCACGGGGGTGGTACCGCTTTGATTCCGTGGCTGAGCACGGCCCTAACCCTCGGTGGCATCGGATGGGCCGCGCTGGTTGTCCTCGCCCCGGGCGGCGTAGCCCGACCTGTGATCGCCTTGACAAAGGCGATTGGCCTTTATGCGCTATCTTTCCATAAGTTCTTCTTTGATGAACTTTATACATGGATCATCGTCCGACCCCTCACGTGGCTCGCGGCAGTGGCAGCATGGATCGACCGATACTTCATTGATTTGCTGGTGGATATCATTGGCCACCTGCCCAAGCTGGTGGGGGCTCTCCTGCGAAGTTCGCACAATGGTTGGATTCCCTGGTACGGGCTGGGGATCGTCCTCGGGGTTTTGGTCTTGCTCGCTGCGATGTTCTTTTAATGGGAACGTGGTGATCGTGGTGTTCAACGCTGGGAAATTTTGCGGGCCTTGGGGTCAGTTCGTTAGAAGCTCCGCTTGTGCGGAGGAGTGAAAGGTTTGGCAATGGGAACACTGTTAGCCATTAGCGTCTTCGCACCGCTGGCGGGCGTCCTCATCGTTGGCGATAGCCAAAAGGTCGCACGCCGTGTGACGCTGATCGTCGTCCTTCTGACGACCGCCCTAAGCGGATGGATCGCCTTTCGGTTTCCTGTGGGGGCACAGCAATTTGCGGTCTTTGAGGTCCCCTGGTGGTCGAGGTCCGACCAGACCATCGGTATTCGCTTTGCCCTGGGCTTAGACGGCCTGAGCGTTTGGCTGTACGCCCTCACTTCGCTGCTCATGGTGACATCGGTGCTGGTCAGTTGGAATGCCATTGACCGCCAGGCCCCGACCTTCTATCGCCTTTTGCTGGTGTTGTACACCGGTATGCTGGGGGTTTTTACCGCCCGTGATCTCCTATTGTTCTACGTGTTCTTTGAAGCGACCTTAATCCCGCTATTCTTTCTGATTGGAATTTGGGGACACGAGGAGCGACGTCACGCGGCGATCAAGTTCTTCCTTTTTACCCTGGCAGGAAGTGTGCTTACGTTTCTGGGGCTCCTGGCCGTTGTGATTTGGACCGCCTCTTACAGCGGAACGGGAAGGATGACGTTCTCCATTCCTGAACTTACGACTCGCCTCTTCGAGTTGCGATCGCAAGGACTGTTTCCGCTTTCGGTTCAACTCTGGATTTTCTGGGCACTGTTTCTCGGGTTTGCCGTGAAAGTGCCGCTTGTGCCGCTCCATACCTGGCTTCCGCTGGCGCACGTGGAAGCCCCCACGGCCGGGAGTGTGCTACTCGCCGGGATTCTCTTGAAGGTGGGAGGATACGGCTTTCTGCGACTGGTTTTG
>JAKPII010000497.1 GCA_029549885.1 Planctomycetota bacterium | reverse complement strand
TTGCCTTTTGGCAGAGGCGGCCTTTGGGCCAAGTTGGCGTGCTCCCCGTGGCATTGTGATTTGAATATTACGCGATGAGACGTCCAGTCATTCGATCGCAAGCCTTATTGATAGGGCCCGTCCTGGCGCTCGTTTGCGTGGGGATAAGCCCCGCCTGGTGCCAAGAAGGCCCATCCTTTGTCATCGGCAACGAATTCTTGCGGCGGCTCGACACTCCAACGGGTATCTTCTGGACCGATGTGCCTTTGCGGGAGGGCCTTCTCCGCCTGGGACGAACGCATCAAGTCGCCATCGTCCTGGATCGAAGGTGTGATCCTGACCAAGAGCTGACGTTGACTGTGCGGGATCGACCCCTGCGGGAGGTCATCGCGGCCATTGCCGAGGCGTGCGGAGTTCAAAGCGTTGTCGTTTCCCCGATCGTGTACGTGGGTCCGCCAGAGGCAGTCCAACGCTTGGAATCGCTCATGGTCGCGCGACGGCAAGAGGCCCTGAAGCTTGGCAAGGTGGGGCTTGCCGGACTGCGCCCGCTGGCCGTCTCTTGGCCAAGATTGACCACGCCTCGCCAACTCGTTACCCTCTGGTTGCAAGAGGCCAATTGGCGATTGACGAATCCCGATGAGATTCTTCACGACCTCTGGCCCGAGGGATCGCTTCCCCCTTTGACGCTCGTTGACCGTTTGACGCTTGTATTGGCACAGTTCGACCGGACGTTTGAACTCAATGAATCGGGCGAAATACGGATTGTGCCCATTACCAACACAATGGCCGTGGCGAGACAGTTTTCCGTCGGACCTCAAGCGCGGATATTGGCCCAGCAATGGCAGAAAATGTTTCCCGATTGCAAAGTGACAACGTTTGGCCAGGATGTTGTTGTCGAGGGACCACGCGAAACGCTGGACAAGCTGGCCGATCTTTTGAGAACCCAAAAAGGCCCGACAGCCCCGCGCGGCTCCGATGGTCCACCGCCGACAACCCCCGAGGCCCGTGATCCATTTGAGCAGCGCCGATTTACCGTGCGGGAAGGCCGAGGCACGCTGGAAGGCGTCATCCGCCAGCTTGCGCAACAATTGGAGATGCAGGTCGATTTCAATCGCCAGTCTGCCATAGAGGCAGGGATTCGACTGGATCAACCCATCCGCTTTCAGGTCCAGAATGGGACGATTGACGAACTTTGGCGGGCAGTTCTCGATCCCCACGGACTAACTTTTCGCCGCGTCGGGCGATCCATAACGATCTATCCCAAACGGTGAGTACCCGCGGGAATCAGATCACTTGTCACTGACTCCGCCGCCAGCCAGTGACATCAACCATCGGCGGGTCGGCCACCTCCTCGACGAGTGGGATCGGCTTTTCGTAAAGGGCCTGCCGCACCAGGGGTTTTGTTTCGTTCACCGGGACACTTGTGCCCGTGGCATTCATTCCCCCGCTTGTGCTGTCGGCGGGCCTGAAGGACGATCCCGTGGTTGAGCTGCTCTGTTGTTTGAATGTTGCCGGTGGCTGATCTGAAGGCGATGCCGACGGGAGTGTGGGAATTGAGGTATCAACGCTCGGTTGCAACGGGCTACTCGAGGCAGGGGCACATGAGGGACATCCGAGGGTACTGTCGCTTGATACGGTGTAACTTGCTGCATAGCTACCCGCGGTCGGAGCCGGTCCACAAACCGTACAATCGCTCACCACGGGAAGCGAGGGGTACGTCACCAAATAAGCCGTTGACCAGGTTGGTGCCGCCACCCCAGGCCAATAACCTGCCCGCCTGGCACGCAGGTTGGCAAACGGCCGCCAGTTGAAGAGTCGCCGTGGCTCATAGACGATCTGCACGGGTCGATATGCCACCGTGGGAACGGCTGGGGTCGATACCGCCGGAGGTGTCGCATAAGGCGAAACGACGGGCAAGTAACTCGTGCTGACGACCGGGGTTTCGTAAAGCACTGGTGCCGGGCGATAAACTGTCGTCGCACCAGGGGTTATGGGCAAATACGTGACGCGATAGCTTGTTGTGGAGACCACAGGCGTTGCCACCGGTGAGGCCACAACAGGCATATAGGCATATCCAACGTTGTATCCGCCATATTGTGTTGTGTAGGTTGTCTCACGGTTGAAGAGGCGGCTTAACAGACATTGGGCACTTGCCGTTTCTGCCACGCCCAAACAAAGAACTGCTACCAGTGTTACGAGTCTTGCTCTCGCCGTCATGCGATTTCGCTCCCGACCAAAAATCCATGGGGCATCGCCCCCGGTTCGTATCCTTAACCACTAAATCACTCTGCGCGCGACACATGCCACGCAGAGCAGCGCACACCTTTAATAAAACTTGTCCCCGAAATGACATTTGTCAAGTACGAAAAAAGGCGATGTGTTTTTGTGCGGCTTAGACAAAAACTACCGAATAAACCGATTGCTCCAATATTTGCAGCGTTAACGGATGCGCCACCATATTCTTTGCCTACGTTGCCGGAACCCTCTTCCCGAGAGGTGGAGTCCCAAGTTCGGCTTGCGGTCTCACGCCACGCCGTTTTGTCCTGCAAAAAACTTGACGGATGACAATCCGCGAAAGACAATACTCAGCAGGCGGTTGATCCTTTTTTTAATATTTTCAAACGGGAGATGGGCTATGGCCAAAATGATGGCGGGCATCACGTGGGATCCTCCCTCTCAGGCGAAACGGTGGGGCGGCTTGACCAACGTTACGGGAACGGTCAACATGCTTCGGCCCCCTGTCGGAATTCTGCTTGTTTTTCTAGGAATATCCGTCTTCCTTTCGCAAGCAGGTTGCCGGAAGGCCCCGCAAGCCCCGGCCTTGGAGGAAATTGAAGCACTGCCTACTGAGACTGCGCAAACACCGGCCCCACCCCCGGTGACACCTGTTTTG
>JAKPII010000472.1 GCA_029549885.1 Planctomycetota bacterium | reverse complement strand
GGACCTCGAGTGGCTTTGGCCCAGGCTCTTGGCCTGCCGCGACGAAGTCCTGGACGAGGTGGAACTCAAGAAGCGAGGGGACAAGGTCCCGAAAGAAAAAGAACCCCTGGACTCTCGATTCATCGACCTTCCAGAACGGCTACTGGGCGAAAATCGCACGGTACTGGAGCACATCCGACAAACCTCCGAGCGTTTTGCGAGTGGCCTTGAGCGGGTCGTGGTCCTCGGCATCGGGGGTTCCTACATGGGTGCCCGTGCGCTCTTTGAGGCCTGCTGTCATCCGTACCACAACGAGCTTTCCCGGTCTCAGCGTGGAAACCGACCACGTTTGTACTTCGAAGGTAACAATGTCGATAACGACGCCGTCCTGGGGCTGCTAGAGCTTTTGCACTCAGAACCGACCGCAGACTGGGGAATTGTTGTCATCAGTAAGAGCGGCTCGACCCTCGAGACCGCCGTTGCTTTCCGGGTCTTTGTGGAGGCGTTGAAAAAGCACTGCCAGGATCGTGGCGTGAAGGTGGGGCAGCGAATTCTCGCCGTAAGCAAGGAGGACAGCCGACTTTGGCGGCTTTGTGTTAACCTTGGTGTACCTCGGGACCACATGTTTGCCTTTCCGGAAGACGTCGGTGGGCGTTTTTCCGTGTTGAGCGCCGTGGGGCTCGTGCCCGCCGCAATTCTGGGACTGAACATCGAGGAGCTTCTCGAAGGGGCATGCGCTGCCAATCGTGCGTTTTCCAACAGTGATCCGGCGAGCAATCCCATTTTGCGATATGTGGGCGTCTGCCACCTCATGGAAAGCCGCCGTGGGGCTTCCATACGTGTGTTATCTACCTGGGGAAAGCGGTTGGAAGCCGTGGGACTGTGGTACGACCAACTCCTTTCAGAAAGTCTGGGAAAGAACGGGCAGGGGGCTACGCCGTTGACAGTTGTCAATACACGCGATCTTCACTCCCGCGGACAGCAGCATCAGGAAGGCCGGCGGGACAAACTTTTTACAAATCTCTGGGCTGAGCGACCTAGTCTAGCTTGTGTTACGATTCCCCGATGGGACTACGACGATGATCAGCTTAATAAACTCGCGGGAAAGTCGCTTTCGGATATTCTTCGCGCGGCCCGACTGGGAACGACCCAAGCCTATGCCGAGGATTTGCGTCGCTCCGCCGAGATCATTCTTCCGCAAATTCGGGAACGCACGCTGGGTGAACTCTTTCAGTTTCTGATGTTGGCAACTGTTGTCGAGGGCCGATTAATTGGAATCAACCCTTACGGTCAACCCGGAGTTGAGGCTTACAAGCGACACATGCAGAAACTCTTAGAGCAGTAGCCAAGGACAATTCCGATTCCCAAAGGGGAGGGGGGCCACCGCGGACTGAAAAACCGGTACTACCAATGCACAATGGCGTTGGGTCATCGGCGTTTCCTGAGAGAAGGGAGCCAAGAACATGGCAACGCAGCTACGCTGGCTAGGACACGGTTGTTGGCTAATCGAAACCAATGGCCATCGTATCATCCTTGACCCCTTTCTGGACGAGTCGCCTGTGGCGCCGATTAAAGCTGATGAAGTAAAGGCAGACTATGTCTTGATCTCTCACGGTCACTTTGACCATATGGCCGATGCAGAGTCGATCGCAAAAGCCAACGCGGCCACGGTGATTGCCACTTACGAAATTTGCGAGTGGCTAAACCGAAGAGGGGTCACATCGACACACGCCATGAATGTCGGGGGGACGCATGCATTCCCCTTTGGCCGAGTCAAGATGACACCGGCGGTGCATACTTCAATGCTTCCTGACGGAAGTTACGGTGGCGTGGCTGTGGGATTCCTCCTACTTCTTCAAGATGGTAACGTCTATTTTGCCTGTGATACCGGTCTTTTCCTGGACATGCAGTTGATCGGCGATCACGACTTGGCCCTGGCCGTCCTGCCTATCGGAGATAACTTCACAATGGGTCCAGAGGATGCCTTGCGGGCAGTCACACTGTTGCGTCCCAAACGGGTCGTACCTGTCCACTTTAACACATGGCCTTTGATCGCCCAGGATGTCAATGATTGGGCCAATCGCGTGAGACACACCACCGCATCAGTGCCCGTCGTCCTGCAGCCGGGTGAGAGCATCGCGCTTGGCTAAGGTGTCAAGTAGCTTCCTCGCGCGATAAGCTCGTTAACCGGTGGCGGTGAAGGGTATCAGGTGATGGTCTCGACGAAGTGTCAAGGCGTTATTCCACTGGCTTTTTGAGCAGAACCCAGCCGTCGCGGACGGTAACCTTGTAGGTTGGAACAGACAACGTTGGGACATCCGTGCACCGACCATCGGCAAGACGAAAGGCCCACATGTGCCGCGGACAAACGACGGTCCCTTCCCAAATCCGCCCGGCACTGAGCGAATCACCCATATGGGGGCAATAATCATCCGTTGCAAAAACGCCATTCTCGGTGCGAAAGATAGCAATCTCGCGTCCTGCGACGACAAATCGCTTTCCCTTGTTTTTTTGTAGGTCATCGAGCTTACAGACCGGAATCCACTCGCCACTCGATTGCCAATCAAAAAGGTCCATTCCGCACTCCTTCGTCTTTGTGGTCACACGCACCCAAACGGGCCCACAGGAAAAATACCCACGATGTGATGCCCAGGTGCCATCCTTTCGGGTCTATCCTCGTGGTATTCTATCGGTATTCACAAGGTCCACTGGACTGATTCCGGTTCAGGCGATTCCGCCTGTTGGGTCGCCGAAATGGGATGCAGGTTCGTTATCTCGTTGCTTGGAACGACCATTACCGGGATTCATCTCAACAGAGGTTTAGAGCTGTGAAGAAGAATGCCGTAAAATTGGCCTTGCGGGAGGGTCGGACCGTTTGGGGAACCTGGGTTACCATCCCCGATGACCGAGTTGTCCGAATCCTTGCAGAAATTGGCTTCGACTGGGTTACCGTTGACATGGAGCATACGGCCCTTGACTGGTCCCAGGTCGATCGACTGGTGGGATGGGCCATCGATGCCGGGACAACGCCCCTGGTACGGGTCCCTGCGGGAGATCCTGTGTACATCAAGCGGGCACTCGATCTGGGTGCCTTCGGGTTGGTCATCCCGATGGTGGAATCGGCCGAGCAAGCCCGGCAAATTATCGCAGCATCCCAATATCCGCCCCAAGGCTCCCGAAGTGCGGCAGCAGCGAATCACTATCGGCGTTTTCAGACAACCTTGGAGAAATACCTAGCAGCGGCTAATGAGCAAATTATGATCGTCTTGCAAATCGAAAGCCCCGCTGGGGTCGAAGAGGCGTCGAATATCGCCGGTATTCCAGGATGCGATGCCTTGTTAATTGGACCTCTTGATCTCGCATGCCGCCTCTGCAAACCGCCGCAGCGACTACCGCAGGCAAGCAAAGAGGACTTTGAGGCCGCAGTTGAAAAAGTCATCGAAGCGGGACGACAACGGCATTGCCCAACGGGATTCCATGCCCGCACAGTGGACGAAGCCCAGCACTGGGCAGCACGGGGCATGCAACTGCTCGCCGTGTCCAATGACCTGACTTTCTTGGCAACCCAGGCCGGCGACGTGCTGCATCGTCTCAAGTCCGGCATCGGGCGTGGGTAATCTGCTGAAACGCTGGCGTCGGCTTAAGCCGTCATCCCCCGCGTGAGCGCCATGAACGCCGTCTCCAGATTGATCTCATCCTCTCTAAGCATTTTTAGCGGACAGCCACCTTGGACCAGCGCCGTTGCCAGGTCACGATAATCGTTAACGCCTCTTTTCAGGGTTACGTAGATAACGCCGTCGCGAACCTCCACTGAATGGACATCATCTTGGCTCTCGAGAATCCGCACCGCCTCCGCTTGCTTTTCCCAGACCTCTACACACAAGACCTTCTGTTCCCGCACTCGTTGCATAACCTCTTTCAGGTCGCCACACACTTTGAGGACGCCTTGCTCGATAATACCAATCTTGTTGCAGATATCCGCCAGCTCCGGCAGGATGTGACTAGATACCATGATGGTTTTGCCCATCTGCCGTAACCGCTTGAGTAGCTCCCGGATTTCGATTCTTGCCCGCGGGTCTAGACCACTGGCGGGTTCATCCAAGATGAGCACTTGGGGATCATGAAGTAGGACTCTAGCCAGCCCCAAGCGCTGCGTCATTCCCCGAGAGAGGCTGGTCACAAACGCATCGCGCTTGTAACCCAATTCGACCAATTCCAGCATTTCCTCACAGACTTTGCGCCTCTTGGGCCCATTGATTCGATACGCAGAGGCGAAGAACTCCAAGTACTCGATGACTTTCATGTCGTCATAGACGCCAAAGAAATCCGGCATATACCCAATGAGGCGGCGGATTTCTTTAGGATGGGTGTAGATTGAATGGTCACAAATGTAGGCCTCACCCCAACTAGGTTGAAGGAGTGTCGCCAAGATTCGCATGGTCGTTGTCTTTCCGGAACCATTCGGACCAATAAACCCGAAGAGATCTCCCTCCTCCAATTCCAGGGTCAATTGATCCACGGCCCGGATTTGACCATACAGCTTCGTCAGACCAACCGTCTTCACGGCAACGGCCCGCGACGATTTGCGATCGGAATCGGTCTGACCTTGAGGTAACACTCCGACTTGTTTATCGACAGTCTTTTTTGTGATCATAAAAGTAGCTCAATAACTGGGCTCATCTTGAAAACAATGTGTTTTTTGCTTACTCTCTCCGGTTATTCCGCAAGAGGCGGACCCTTTGGTACGGGCAACACGAACCGACAAAAGCACTCCTGCGCAACCGGAGTCACGCTTTCGAACGTTTGGTTCCTGGCCGTTACGCCAAAAAGGGGTGAAGCCTGCCGCTCCGTGCGGACCCGCGCAATCATCACGGCCCGACCGTTGGCCAACCACTCGCTGCCATCAAAAAACGGCCAATATTCGTGCGACAGCTCGACATAGCCGAGCCCACCTGCCGCCTGATAGAAGGCCATCATGCGCAGGATGTATCCAACATCGCGGGACCCTGTTTCGTAGGGCTGCACTCGCTGCCGCGTCTGGGCACGGACCCCTTCCCCTTCAACAAAGACCTGCCGCCCGTTAAGCCAAGACCGTAGCTCGCGGCGGTCGTCTCCCAAAAAACTCTCCCAGGCCTGGCCTGGTTCTAAGGTCCCCAGGTCATACACCCAGTCGCCATACGCCACGAAACAATTTTCCAACGTGACATCAAGATTGTTTTGGATGCGACCCCGAAGCACTCCCTCCCGGTCGAACACGGCAAGCTGAAGCGGTGGTGTTTGGCTCTTAGCCGACCAAAGGGCCCAAACACTGCGAGTACTCCACTGGTTGACTGGAAATCCCTGCAACAATCCCGATCGCGGCATCGCCGTGTATGGCTCAAGCGAACTGAGGACACCGGTGGTATTTTCCATTCCCCCTAATCCATGGCCTGGGATGCCGAACCACCCCAGCCACAGTTGTCCCACCTCCGACTTTGTTCCAAAATCGGGTGCAGTAAAGCTGATGTCATAAAAACCGGGGCGAAGGCTATACAGGCTACCCAGTCCTAGCCCACGTATTGCGTTCCCTGCAAGATCATAATCAATCCAGTGAACCTCTTTCGTCACCGGCCTCTCGCCTTTGCTGTACCCTAGGAGAATGTCAGCACCAGCAGCCAGGATGATGATTGCGGGAAAAGTGATCCAAGTCCAACGATAGTTTCTGATGCCATATCCGAGAATCCAATAGTCCACCGGACCAATGATCACCAGATAGATTACCACGAGAACTGCTACCCATGAGAATGGAACAAACGATATGGTGGGCAAGACGTCCAAGGCACTCCGCAATTGACCGCTCACGTCCGTGTAACCGTAATGCATCAGTGTCCGCGGTGGATTGCCGGCCACATCATCCTGGGCCACAGAGTAGCCAACAAGCCGGTCTATCAGGCGATCAAACTGAGTCCATTCGACCAAAGCGCGGTGCGTCAAATCCGTAGTAAAAAACACAATCGTTCCAAACCCGTACTGCCGCCGGATGACCAAGGGGATATTCCCTTCACTTGCCGTCACAATCCCCTCAAAATTCGTAAACTGAAGAGCCTGAAGCGGCGGATCACTGCGGCGCACTACAATCGGCCGAGGACTATCCACATACGTTTCGATGCCTGCACATTTTCTCAGGGGAATGGCATTCTGCCACGTACCGGGCGCGACCCACGAAAGGACGCCACCGTCACTGACGACCGTCTTAGCAGTCGGGCCAAAGCTAGCCACGACTTTGCCGCCCTCACGAACCCATTCCTGAAGGGCAAGCATTTGCTTGCCGGATCGCTGCAACCTGCCAATAAACTCCTTGTCATCACCGATGGCCAAAACGACGGTACGGACCGACTGGTAACCGAGGAAGTGCGTCGGCAGCCGTTCGGGGTTCTTGACCCAAACCCAATGTCCTTTCTCGTTGCGTCTTCCCATGAGGGCCTGGGGTGGTTGGGATGGGCCTACCCAAAGAAATACCGGAGTCCTTGCCGCTATTGCCGTTGGAAAGGATGCGGTGCCGGCCTGAAAGATCTTTTCGACCGAAGGCCCACCCTCGGCTTCCCATCGCACTGTAGCCTGGGCCCGCGGTCGCCCAATCTGGACCAGCATTTCGACCTCTCGCGTTGCCTGAGCAGGCAGGGTAACGGTCTCCATAACGTAAGAGCATGGCCCACCTTCGTCGTCCGGCACAGTTACAACAATCGTGCCGGAGGCCTCCCCGGTTCCCCCGCGGAGCTCAACCCACACAGGCGTCCACAGGCCGAGTTTGTAGACCCCTTCGACGCCCACACGCAAATTGACGATCTCCGGGGCGGTGGTTTCTCCATCAGCACACACCGCGGCGATCGAGGAGAACCAGACGAGAAGCTCTAAAAAGAGGATGAGGGCTTGTTTCATGGACTTGGAAAATGCCGTTTGTACGGTCGCTGTTTGTTCACGCCAGTAATCCATCGATCCGCGTCGCTCACATTTTCAATCCCAAAACACCTCGTTGACACATCCTTCCATCTCATCTCAGCCACAGTCACCTAGGGCTTACCCGCGTCAGGACATACACACACGAACCGCCCACATCCCGGGCAACCCTGACCATATTTCTTCCGAATCGCTGCGGTGAGGTCGACATTTGATACGTTGGCAATCGTCGTTAACCAAGCGACAACGTCGGCGAATTCCTCAGCCTTTTCCTCGGCAGTCCCGCTCCGCAGGGCCTCGGCCAATTCACCCAGTTCAGCGACTAGCCACATGAAGGTACCTTCGACACCGCGGGCCACGTCCTTCTCAAAATACATTTTACGGATTAGGCGTTGAAAGTCCGAAAACGTGATGTCACGATCGTCCGTCTCCTGTCGGACGGTCTCGTGGGTTTCGCTCATCTTTAGTCTCCACAACTCAGGCGGCCGATTTGCTCAGCACACTCCTCTACAACGATCCCTCCAAGAGTCGTTCAATCACCGCAACCAGGCCGTCCTCCTCCTGGGGTGGGGCAACCCAGTGGGCCACCTTTTTGACCTCGTCGGGCGCATTTCCCATGGCAACCCCAAAGCCGGCTTCACGAATCATGGAAATGTCGTTCACGTCATCCCCGACCGCGCAGATCTCTCGTGGCGTGACACCTCTTTGAGCGGCCAACT
>JAKPII010000470.1 GCA_029549885.1 Planctomycetota bacterium | reverse complement strand
CACATTGTGCTTGACTTGGACAGGACCGAGTTGCTGGATAGTGCCGGTCTGACGGCCATTGTCAATGCCCACGAGATGCTTCAACAAAAGCAAGGCAGTCTCCGCCTGGTCGCCAGCCAACCAATTAACCGCAAAATCCTTCATATCACGGGAATTGAACAGACCATTCCTGTATTCAACACAGTTGTTGAAGCAGCCAAGACGTTGCACGGTGGGGTATCGGAATAACCACGCGTCAGGTAATGGAATCAAACATGTCCACGACGGATTTGCGAAAAACGAATGTGCGACGGCGCCTTGGCGATATCCTCGTCGAAAAGGGGTATCTTCGTCCCGAGCAACTTCAGGCAGCTCTAGAACAGCAACGTTCAAGTGGCCGCACCAGGCTACTTGGTGAAATTTTGCTTTCCCTGGGATACTGCTCCGAAGAACAGATTGCAGAATGCCTTGCGGAAGAGTACGGATTGCCGTTCACTCGGCTTGAGATGCGTCTCTTTGATCAAAAGATTGTCGATCTTTTACCCCGGGAATATATTGAAAACAACTCCGTACTACCGCTCTTTCGGGTTCGCGATGTGTTGACAGTCGCCGTGGCAGAACCGTCCAACCTGTTTCTCTTTCAGGAGATTGAACACCTCACGGGGCTGCGCGTTAGACCGATTGTGGCTCCTTACCGAGATATTCGACGGATGATTGCGTCGCTACCCAACTCGAGTGTCTTTGTGATCGACGATATCCTCGATGGAAGCGACGTCGCAGAGGTCACATTGGTGGAGGAGACGATCGAGGATATCGGAAACCTCGCCGAAATCGCCGGCCAGTCACCGGTCATTCGGCTCGTGAACTATATTTTGTTCAACGCGGTTAAGGAGGGGGCCAGCGATATTCACATCGAACCGAGCGAGCGTTGTGTTCGTGTGAGGTATCGCGTGGATGGTCGCTTGCAGAAGGCCATCGAGTTGCCTGCCCATCTCGGTGCGCCGATCACCAGCCGAATCAAAATCATGGCTGGCATGGACATTAGCGAACGGCGACTTCCCCAAGATGGCCGCGTGAATGTCCTTTTGGAAAATCGCAAGATCGACCTACGTGTGAGCACATTTCCTGGGCAGCACGGCGAAAAGACGGTCATTCGGATCTTAGACACGCGCCATGTTTCGCTAAATCTTGACGATCTGGGGTTTTCGGAAGATGTTCTCGGCAAGCTGAAGGCAGCCATCCGGGCTCCCAACGGGATCATCTTAGTCACGGGCCCCACCGGTAGCGGAAAATCTACGACCCTTTATGCCTGTCTTAATGCCATTTCATCCATAGAAATCAATATCTGTACGGTCGAGGACCCGATTGAATACCATCTGCCACTGGTCAATCAATTCCAGGTCCAAGACAAAATTGGTCTCACGTTCTCCAAGGCGCTTCGCACGCTGTTGCGGCAAGATCCGGATGTGATCATGGTGGGCGAAATTCGCGACGAGGAGACAGCCCGTACAGCGATCCAAGCTGCCCTCACAGGTCACCTCGTGTTGAGCACCCTTCATACGAACGATGCGGCATCGGCGGTGACACGACTTGTGAATATGGGGATCGAGTCCTATTTGATCTCTGCGGCGCTCAACGTCGTTCTTGCACAACGGCTCGTCCGCAGGATTTGCCCCAAATGCAAGCACCCATACGATCCTCCGCGGCCTCTTCGTAAGGCCCTTGCGGGAATGGGGTGTACGTGCGAGGTGTTTTATCGCGGTGTGGGATGCCGCAACTGTCGGAACACCGGATATAGCGGCCGGATTGGGATCCATGAAATCTTGGTCCTTAATGATGAACTTCGGGATATGATCGCAGCCGGGGCCAGTGCACATCAGATCCGCAAAGCCGCCGAACAACAGGGGATGATCAATATCCGCACGGACGGTTTCCGAAAGGTCCAAGAGGGCCTCACCACAATTGATGAGGTCCTCACGGCCGTGGGGGATATCCAAGATTTGTCTCGCATGTCCGGGCAGTAACAAGACTGCCTTAAAAAGCCCTTATCGACGCAACCTTGAAGTCGGTAATGGCCACCAATCAGAAGTGCTCGTAGGGGGAATACACGGACTATGGCAAGCCCAGAAGTGAAGTTCTGGAATTCGCCGGCGGGTTTTGCCGACCCGCGTTCCGGACACGGGAGCGTAGGGAATGGTCCAAATCGGCCGTTAGCCTCGACAGTTTCGACGGCCAGCGACACCGAGGATGAATTCGATATCGAGGATCTTCAGTCGGCCCGGGTTCGTAAACGGGATCTGATTACGACACTCCAGCAGCTTGCCATTCTTGCGGAAGCCGGCGTCAATGTTGCGACAGCTCTTCAGGCTACTATCGAAGAAGAAAAGAACAGCACGCTGAGAAGTATCCTTAAACAGGTTAAGAAGGATATCGAGAGTGGCCAGGACTTTTCCGCGGCTCTTTCACGCTATCCCAAGGTTTTCAACAACACTGTTGTTGCCCTGGCCAAGGCAGGCGAAAAGACAGGGGCGCTAGGAGCAATGCTTGCACGTGCCGCTGGCTATCTACAGGCCGAATACGAGACCACGGCGAAGGTTCGCGCCGCGATGGTGTATCCCGCCATCATGTTGGTGATGGCAGTGGGTGTTACGGTTTTCCTACTTACGTTTGTCCTTCCCCGATTCATACCGATGTTCGAGGCGCGACACGTTGCGCTCCCGAAAATTACCGTTATGACGCTTGCCGCATCGAACTTTTTGCGGGGGCACTGGAAAACGTTTTTGGCTTTGGCAGGTGGTGTGTTTGCGATCCTGGCAATCATGCGACGCAGCCAAAGCGGGAGGGAATACCTTGATCGAATCAAATTGTCCGTCCCCCTTTTGGGACCGATTTATCGTCGCATTGCGATCTCTCGGAGCTGTCGCACACTGAGCACAGTCCTGTACGCGGGCGTCCCAATTCTCGATGGTCTTAATTTGGCGGCGGCAATATCGGAGAACACTATCATTCGACGGGCGTGGCTCACCGTTCGCGACGGAATCATGGAGGGACGTCGTGTGTGCGACTGCATGAAGACAGAGACGATCTTTCCTCGCCCCCTCGTCCAGATGGTTGCTGCTGGCGAGGATGCCGGCAACCTAGATCAGGTTCTTGGCAAGGTCGCCGAATTCTACGAGCGCGAACTCGAAGTCACCATCAAAACAGCCACCAGCCTCATTGAACCCGCCATGATCATCATCATGGGGATTGTTGTGGGTACAATCGGCCTATCGTTGCTGCTGCCGATTTTCAGCTTGAGCCGTCCCGCGTAAAATCACCTCCGCTGAATTAGAACCACGCAGCAGTAAAGCCACCGTCGACGTGGAACGCGGCACCGGTAATGTAACTTCCGGCTTTTGGTGACAGAAGCAACAGGGCGGCCCCGATCAGCTCATGCGGCTCTCCAAAGCGATGCATGGGCGTGCCGTTAATGATATTGCGGACCCGTTCCTCGTCGAGAAGTCGGCGATTCTGTTCTGCAGGGAAGAAGCCCGGGCAAATTGCATTGACCCTAATACCCTTATCTCCGAACTCATTAGCGATATTCTTGGTGAGGTTGACCACCGCCGCTTTGGAGGCGGCATAAGCAAAGACACGGGAAAGCGGCAATGTTGACGTGACAGAGCCGATATTGAGGATCGACCCGCCACCTGCTTCCAACATGTGGGCAATGAAAACCTGGCACGCTTCAAAGACCCCTTTGAGATTGACCGCCATGATTTTATCCCACATTTCGGGACTAGCCTCGAGAAACGAGCTTCCCGCGTTGATTCCGGCACAATTGACCAGAATCTCGACGCGTCCCTTGATCTTCTTGGCAAACTCGAGTAGGTTCTCCAGCGACTCACGCTTTGTCACATCGACAAGACAGTAACTGACCTTGTCGCTGAATTCGCGGAGTTGCTCCAGACGGCGGCGGCACGCTTCTTCAAGAAGGTCGGCAATGACCACATGGGCTCCCGCTCGCAGGATCCCCTCGCACAAGGCACCGCCCAATTCTCCGGCACCCCCAATCACCACGGCAACTTGGCCGTGAAGCCCGAACAAATCCTCCAGATATTCTGCAGTTGTCATGGTTATGTCCTCGCCATTAGCACGCCAGTCATCACGTTTTATGCCACGATTTGGCAACCTGGGCAAAATTAGCCGATATTCTTCGGTGGCCGTCGCTCTGACAGCCAATCGGTGTGGAACGGTCCTTGCCCCGGCTTATCCACTCGCTCGTATGTATGCGCTCCGAAGTAGTCTCGCTGCGCCTGTAACAGATTGGCAGGCAAGCGTTCCGAACGATAACCATCATAATACGTCAACGCCGCAGCAAAGGCGGGGATAGGAATACCGTTACTGAGGGCAAAGCACACGACGTTGCGCCACGCAGCTTGGGCCTTTTCGACAGCCTGCTTGAAGTACGGGGCCAGGAGCAGGTTTTCGAGATTGGCATTTTCATCAAATGCCTCTTTAATTCGTTCCAAGAACACGGCCCGAATGATACAGCCGCCCCGCCACAACATGGCGATGCTGCCAAAATTGAGCGGCCATTGGTGCTCTTTGGCCGCTTCTCGTAACTGCACAAATCCTTGGGCATAGCTGACAATCTTGGAGGCATAAAGGGCCTGACGAATTTGTTCGATAAACTCTTGTCGGTCGCCTTGATAGCGCTGGATCGGTGGACCACTCAAAATCTTAGAGGCACGCACTCGTTCCTCTTTTAAGGCCGAGAGGTTTCGTGCATGGACTGCCTCGGTGACAAGCGTACTTGGAACCCCGAGGTCGAGAGCAAGCTGGCTCATCCACTTGCCTGTTCCCTTGGCACCAGCCTTGTCCAAGATCAAGTCCACGAGGTACTGACCCGTTTCTTTATCCACCACACTGAAGATGTCGCGTGTGATTTCGATCAGATAGCTATTCAGTTCCCCCTCGTTCCAGCGAGCGAAAATATCGTACAATTCTTCGTTTGTAGCCCCCAGCCCGTGTTTGAGGAGCCAGTACGCCTCGGCAATCAGTTGCATATCCCCGTATTCGATACCGTTGTGGACCATTTTGACGTAGTGGCCGGCTCCACGGGGCCCCACCCAATCACAGCAGGGGATATCCTTATTCGGGCCAACCTTGGCCGCGATGGCCTGAAAGATAGGCTTGACGATGGGCCAGGCCTTTTCACTGCCGCCCGGCATCAAACTTGGTCCTTTGAGGGCACCTTCCTCGCCGCCGGAAACACCCGTTCCGATATAGAGCAAGCCCTTCGATTCCACGTACGCCGTCCGCCGTTCGGTGTCGGCGAAATGGGTATTCCCACCGTCGATTAAGATATCACCCGGCTCCAGAAGTGGGATCAACTGGTCAATCAAGGCATCGACAGCCGGTCCCGCCTTGACCATCATCATGACCTTCCGCGGCTTGGCAAGGGCTGCGACAAGCTCTTCGAGGGAGCGACAACCAACAATGTTCTTTCCCTTGGCAGGCCCCTCGATGAATTTCTCCATTTTCTCCACAGTGCGGTTATAGACCGCAACTCGATAGCCGCGGCTTTCGATGTTGAGCGCCAAGTTACGCCCCATAACCTCCAGGCCGATCACCGCAATATCACATTGACCGTTCATGTTCGCACCTCACATCACAAGATTGGCCTAAATCGATGGTTTCTGAAATTGGACCCTAAGTTGAATCAGTCGGCTTCCTCGACCCAAGGCGGATCGATGGGCAGACATTGATCGAAATGTGCGAGAAGCTCCTTTTGATAATCGCCGGAAAAACTTCCGTTGAGGAACCGGTCGATACCTTTTTCGAAGAATTCTTGCCAGCTCTTTTCCTCTTCGCCGGGGTTGATCGGGAAGAAAAGGGCACCGTTGGCTTCCGCTGCCTTTTGGTCGCCCGGGGCGTCCCCAACCATCAAACTGTGGCCACTCGGATACTGAGAGCTAAGGCCCAGGAAATCCTTCTTCGTGCCGCTTTCCTGACCCAGAATTGCCCGAACATATTTATCCAATCCATGTTCAGCCCATTCCCTTTTAAGCGCTTCCTCGGGAGTTGCTGAAACCACGATGATATCGGCAACCTTGGATAATTTTTCAAGGCTCTCGCGGACAAATGGGAACGGCGGCACTCCATGAACCATCCATTCTACCGAACGATTGACCGCCCGAGACCACTCCAGTGCCTGCTTGAGCTCGGGATCGTTTGTCGCTTGAACAGCCTGCTCCAGGGCAGGATTGCCAAGCTTCTTTTCGCTTTGCATCCATTTTCTAAGGCTTTCCGGGACGACAACTTTGACTCCGCGTGCTTTTACTTCCGGACGCCGCCGGAGACGCTCAAGGGTCTCAATCAGTGCCGGAAAACGATTAATGCCGCGACTCTTGGAATAGAGATTGACAAACTCGGCAACCTCTCTGGCGTATTTGCTCACGCCTTGGAGGTTATAGTAATAAATGATGTTTGGGATGAAACACTCCTTGTGCTTGAGCTCCATCGTATCGAAAGCGCAACCATCGGAGTCAATACCTACCAGGAAATCTTTCTGTCGGGGCAATGAAATCATGGGGCACTCCACGATCAACGACAACTGTTGGCAAACACGTGATTGTCATCACACCGGCGGAAATCCGCTCCACACATCCTATTCACTTCCCGCGGTCTGCCTGCGGCACATAGGGCGGAAGTTTCTTTTCCGCGTAAATGGGCTGGAGTCGCGTCATCCGCTGGCGACCGTCAACCATCGGTAAATTCACCATATCCTCGCCGATTAAGGGTTTCGCATAACGGATAAAGTCATCCGTCACATCGTGGCCATTCTCGGCGATCCACTGTTTGGGGAACTTTCGTTCGCTATTGGCCACCACACGAAGCGGAACCTTATCGTAGCGTGCGGAATAGATTGGGCCTGGGTTCCGCAGAATGGTCGCCATATAGCCGGATTGACCCGAAGCCGCCAGTAATGCCGCCTGCTGGCCAACCTTGTACGCTTCCTCCAAGTCAACGGTCGAGGCATACGCCATCGAGTGCCGTTGATCCGTTCCCGGGACATTACCGCGGGCTGCACCCTTGGTTGGCAGACCACGCTCATTCAAATAATTGACCAGGATTTGGCAGACCGTCATCTTGCTGGAACTATATGAGGTATGCCCGAAGGCATCTTTAATTTCGCCGACATCGCCGACATCAAAACCTTCGCTGATGACAACCAGACAGCGGCCGTGCCGCCGCAATTGATCGTTGACTTCATCCGCAATCTTTTCGAGGGGGCACGAGCACTCGGCAAGGTAAATCAACAACGGCATCTGGCGCTCGGGGTCTGCCAAGCGGGCGGAGGCCGGAATAAAGCCGATTTTTCGACCCATCGCTTGCATGACCAGGACCGGATCAGCCGGGCAGGAACCAGCATTTTCTTCATTCGCGTACTGGATCATGTGCGTCCAATATTTCGCCGTTGAGCCGTAGCCTGGAGTGTGATCGACCAACTGGAACTCGCTGTCTCCGACGTCGTTATCGATGGTCTTCGGAACACCCACTGCCACGAGGTCAAGTCCCCGCTCATGCGCCAGGTCAGCAATCTTTTGAGCGGTGTCCATCGAGTCGTTGCCGCCAATGTAGAGGAAGTATCCAACATTATGGGCGCGAAACACCTCGACCACGCGCTCGAAATCTTCCGTTTGCTGTGGCTTCAATTTGTAGCGACAGGTTCCGATCGATCCTGCCACGGGAGTATAGCGAAGCAATGCGATTTCTTCTGCCGGCTGAGAAGAGAGATTGATCAGCTCTTCCTTGAGAACCCCTTCGATCCCGTGCTTGGCTCCGTAAACGGTACCGATGGCGTCAAGATCCCGGGCTGCTTCCACAATCCCGCGAAGGCTGTTGTTAATGACGGGCGTTGGGCCACCACTTTGGGCCACGACGAGATTCTTTTTTGCCATAGACCTACCTCGCTCTACGACGCTCCATATGCCAATTTTGTCGCTCTGGTCGCTTGCACGCTTGCCCAATCAACACTCGAAACTGCGATTTTATCGGCAAAACGAGGAGCTCACAACCGGCGGCTAGCCCGTTTTGGGCGGAGGACCTGACGGAAGAGAAACTTGTCCGCTTCAGTACGCAGAAAAGAATCGATCATCGCTCCCATTGGGTGAAACGCCGATTCGGACCACTCGCAGGCATCGGGGGCAACGGCCCTCAAACGCTGTGCCATCACGATTCAAGTAAATGCGGAGGTAAATTCCGCAACAGCGGAAAAGAATGCCAAGATAGGGGCGACCCTTTCCCCGCCGAACATCGCTGCCACAGTCGGGCGCACTGGTCAGGTCAATGCGCTCAAATGAGCCTTCGGATGAATGGTCTGAAGTTTCCATGGGAATACGACCGTGGATCATCTGATAAAAAAGCGGCATTACCAAGCGATAGCAAGCGAGGTCCCAACTTCGTTCGAATTTTTTGCGTTTCCATGTCGTGGAAACCGAGGTTCTGTCGAGAAAGATTCCGCGAAATGTCAAAATGATACTTCTTCGGCGTCAAACAGCCCCCGGGCCCCGTGTGCCATCTTCGATTTGAATCGCCTCTTCAACGGGAAGCACAAAGATCTTTCCGTCACCAATGGCGCCTTCCGAACCGGTTCTCGCCACGTGGGCAATCGTATTGATTGTGCGGTCGAGAAAGTCATCGTTGACCACAATCTCAAGGGCCACCTTTCGCAGGAGTTTTGCCTTGTATTCATGTCCCCGATACGACGCCGTGTGCCCGCGCTGTCGCCCATACCCCTGGGCATCGCAGAGCGTGAGACGTGAGACCTCGATCCGCTCGAGGGCCCCTCGGATCGATTCCAGTTTCGGAGGTTGGACAATAGCCAAAATTAGCTTCATTGTGTCTCTTTTCGAAACTTCCCGAAACAAACAATCATGTGGAATATCGGCTTGATGTCCGTCCAATCATATTCTTGCCTGCTACTGCGTCAAGCGCTGTGTTTGTTTTCGGCACACAATGGCCAGAGAGGCAGTTTTGTTGATTCAAATTCATTCTGACCGAGAATGATCGTCTTTGTGCGAAAGTGAAACTGCCAGGGGGCAAAGCTGGGTGGTCCTTGCGAAACTCGCCGCTGTTAACGACCAGGAAATATACACAGCTTGGGCAACATAGTAGGTCCGGGCTTTACCTCTCAAATGCCGAGTGGGCATTGCTCATGAAGACCGCCTATGAGAACCGTCGAGATTTTCAAGATGGGAAGATGAAAGCGGGATTGTAACGCCCCTGGCCGGTCGACCATCCTTACACATAAGATGAGAAAATGCCTTGTACGCATCGGTTTGGTGCGAATGGCCGGCATAGTAAGCCTTCTTGGCTTTATCCATCGTGAAAATTTTCCTTGCGGAGTCGCAGGAGACGGTTGTTTCATGCAGATAACAAGGATGAGAAAGTACTCGTACGGTCTGGCAAAAGCCTGCACGTTTGGGGCAATCTCGGCGCTGTTGCTGACCACAATTGTTGATTCGTTTGCTTACAGTCAAGACTTTTTTGGTGCACTTAACCAAAACAAGTTTCGAGTGACCGGTGCACTCACGCGCGTCGAGCCCGTAGGTTACATCCTCCTGGTGAAGGCTGAAATCGAACCGGGTTGGCATATCTACTCACTAACGCAAAAGGGCGGGCCTGTTGCGACGAAAATTGATTTGGCTTTTCCCGAGGGGGTAGCTCCAGCAGGTGCGTTTGTCGTCTTTCCTGATCCGGAACGCAAGACAGAGGCAGCTTTTCCGGGGCTAATTGTAGAGACCCATTCTGGGACCGTTGTGTGGGCCGTAAGACTGGGTATCGAGCATACTCTTTCCCCATCGAAACTCGCTATCGAGGGAAGCCTTAAAGCACAACCATGTCGGGCAGATGCCTGTTTGCCCCCGACGACACAAAAGTTCACAGCGCGGTGGATGGACCAAGGCTTTGTGCCGCAGTATGTCCTGGATCACCTGATCACCAAGCTGAAGGAATTGGCGCAAGAAACGCCCCCCGAGGGGCCCGATAAGACATCCGCCATGTCGGAAACCTTGAACGCTGGTGGGAATCAGACTCCAAACGAATCTGGTCTTACGCAATTGACGGCGGGAAAGACGCAAGATGACAAGGAACTACCGTGGCTGCCATTCACGTTGGCCCGGTTCCGACAACTCGTGGGACCTGAGTTTCAGCCAGAGCGGCTACAGATCCAAAGCTCGTTTTCTCGGCGGGGACGGTGGGACCTGCCGCTGTTTATCGCCCTAGGTTTCCTGGGGGGGATTATTTTGAACGTGATGCCGTGCGTGTTACCGGTCATTGGACTAAAACTCCTGGCGTTTCTCCAACAGGCAGGGGAAAGTCGCTTTAAGGCGTTTTGGCTCAACGTTTGGTATAGTGTGGGCCTACTGTCGGTCTTCGCCCTGCTTGCCGTGTTGGCCATTACGCTCCAGTTTGGCTGGGGACACCTCTTTCGACTCCCCATGTTCAACGTGGCCATGGCAGCGATCGTCTTCGCCATGGCGCTCGCATTTCTCGGGGTATGGACGATGCCAATCCCGGGGTTTGTGGGATCCGGCAAGGCCGTTGAACTTGCCCAAAAAGAGGGGGTAGCTGGCGCCTTTTTCAAGGGGGTTTTTACAACCATCTTGGCCACGCCTTGCACCGGTCCTTTTATGGGCTCGGCTTTAGCCTGGTCATTCACGCAACCGCCCCTTGTCGTCTTCACGGTCTTCATGAGTGTGGGATTAGGGATGGCGTTTCCCTATCTGGTGATTGGGGCGTTTCCAGAGCTGATCCGTTTTCTCCCAAAACCGGGGGCTTGGATGGAGACGTTTGAGCGAATCATGGGCTTCGTGCTATTGGGGACCGTGGTCTTCATCTTTACGTTTCTGGATTGGCCGTATGTTGTTCCAACCGTAGGACTGCTTTTTGGGCTTTGGGCCGTGTGTTGGTGGATTGAGCGGGCGGCGCTTAGAGGTCGCCGCATAGAAAAGATTCGCGCATGGGGCGAGGGCCTCGCGTTCTTGGTGGTCGTTTGGATCATCTTGTTTCCAGGTCTCCCACTAGGGGAAAAACGAATCACGGGCCTGCTTGGTGTGATGGAGCGGCGGTTTCAGGAACGTGCCTTCCAGGTGGCTTGGGAAGCTGCGAACCAGAGGAATCCTCGGCCAGCTTTGCTTGACAATGGAAATCCGACCACCGGCGGCGGTTACACAGTGATGGTGGATTGCACAGCCGATTGGTGTCTTACCTGTAAAACCTTGGAGGCCACGGTCCTTAACACTGAAAGAGTAAAGGCCGTGATTCGCAAAAATAATGTTATCCTTTTGAAAGCCGATTGGACCCATGCCGCCCCCGAGGTGACCCAATTTCTGGATTGGCTGGGCTTCCGACAAGTTCCTGTCTTGGCCATATTTCCCGCAGAAAAGCCCAACCAACCTATCGTCTTTACCGGCGGCTACACCCAGAAGGACGTGATTGACGCACTCAATAGGGCTGGTCCATCACGGAACTAACTCACCGTGTGTTGATTTCATGAGGGCGATTGCTGCACTTTGGGCGTGTTGGTGTCCTCGGATGGGGCAGGGGATTCCTGGGAATCGTTTGAGGGCAGGAGACTTGAATCGACGTTCTTGACAAGTTCTCGATACTTCCTGCGATAGTCGGTAGCGATCCATGCCGCAAGGGCAACAGAAGCCAAACAGAGGGCGAAGAGGATCGCGGCCACTACCGGGAGGACGTGCGACTGGGATGAAGAGTCGTTGCTTAGATTCTCGGGTTGTGGCCGATCAGGTGCATTCTCGGCGGCATTTGAGGGTACCGCGTCTTCTGATGACGCATTGCGTGCTTTGGCCGGGTCACTCGGTTGTGAGCTGCCGCTGGTCGGACCAGCCTCGGTGGGAATGGCTGGGAGCTGTTCCGCGTCGGCTGGGAAGACACCTACGGCCGGTTGCGCCACACGGGTGACTTTGCTTGGATCATTGTCTTGTCGCGGATCACTGGCGATAGTTTCACGAGGTTCTGTTGTGGAGGGGTGATCGGGCAATTCCCGCGGCAAAGGACCTCGGCCGACAACGATCCGATAGGCGGCGATCGGAGGCAATCCAGGGGGCACATCGCTGGCGGCGATGATGTCTCCTATATTCAGATTTTGCACTTCTTCGGGGGTCACTTGAATAATGTATTCAATCCGCCCGTCGGGCGTCGGCTTCCACCCGACGTCAACCGCGGTCCCTGCCAAAGCGATGAGGAATAGCGTGGGAACCATACGTGCAGTGATCGGTTTATCCTAAAAGCCAGGCCTGCCCTTTGGCATCTCAGGCGTCTGTAACAACGGGGCAAATCTCGCCCGGGCAACGACAACCACTTTGGATTGTGATTCATTGTCACGTTTGATGCAACCGCACGACCTTCGGGTAATTGTTTCCTCATCTTACAAGTTTGGTAAAATGATCAAGTGGGGTCATGGGTTTCGGATGGGAGAAGGTGCCTTTTCATATGTATTTCAGCCGTGCGTATTTAGTAAGTGTTGGGGTCTTCTGGTTGGGAGCCATGGGTTGGCTGGTCATGGAGAAAATTGTGCCAACCCTGTTAGTGGGAAACCCTCCCCGTTACTCTGACATTGTCGATAGTTACCGCCAACAAAAGGCGATCGGATGGACCATCCAATGGAGGGATAGGGAGATCGGCTGGGCGCTGATACGGACGGAGGTTCTCGGGGATGACCTCACGGAGGTAAAAAACGTCTTGCAGTTCCGCGAGTTACCGATCCACGAGATATTTCCTTTGATTGGCCAGGTCCTGGCCGCTGAATTGCCGGTGAGCCGGTTGCGCTTGCGCGTGGAAACTAACCTCTTGTTCGATCCCTTGAAAAGGCTTTCATCATTCCAAACGCGTCTCAAAACGCCTAATTCCCAGGAGCCCCTTGTTGTCGTGCGGGGCAGCATTGACAAAGGAAAATTGCAGCTTTCCATTCAATCGGGCGTATTTGTGTATGATACGGAACTGCCTTTCCAATCGAACACGCTGCTAACGGATTCGTTTTCGCCTCAAGCAACTTTGCCTAATTTGAGAGAGGGTCAGAAGTGGACCATAGAGGTGTACAGCCCGATCCAGCTTCCCCAACAAGCCGTGGGGGCGAGACCCTTGGAAGTTGTCCACGCAGAGGTACAGGGTCAGGAGATGATTCTCTGGCAGCAAGAACTGCACAAATGCTGGGTCGTTGTGTATAAGAGCGACCCTGCAGAGTCGCTAAACTCCCGCCGTGAGCCGCGGGGTCGCATGTGGGTGGACTCAAAAGGGCGGGTATTGAAACAAGAGGCTAGGGTAGGCGGGGGGAAGATTGTGCTTGTTCGTTTGGGAGAAAAAGAAACGGCAAGATTGGTTCGTGGGCTGGATGCAGAGTCGTGGCCGACCGCAAATAAGGGAATCAAATGATCGTCTTTTCTGACGTTACAAAACGGTTTGGACCAAAAACGGCAGTGGAACATTTGAACCTTAGCATTCCGCGGGGGGAACTGTTTGCGTTTTTGGGACCTAATGGGGCAGGTAAGACGACGACCATTCGTATGCTCGTCGGTTTGCTTCGTCCCAATGAAGGCACCGTGGCGATTTGTGGTTTTAATACGGCAACGCAGCCTCGTGAGGCCGCCCGGCTGATTGGCTACGTTCCTGACCAACCGTATCTTTACGACAAGTTATCCGGACGCGAGTTTCTTGAGTTCGTGGGTCAGCTTCGGGGACTTCCCCTGCCGGTACTCAAGGATCGTATTGACCGGGAGATTGAGCGTTTTGGTATGAGCGAGTTTGTGGATGATCTGACCGAGACGTACTCCCACGGGATGCGGCAGCGGCTTGTCTTTGCTTCGGCCGTCTTGCATGATCCGAGCGTCCTCATCGTTGATGAACCGATGGTTGGCCTCGATCCGAAGAGTGCCAAGCTGGTGAAGGACCTTTTAAAGAGCAAGGCCGCGGAAGGCGCATCGGTGTTTATGTCCACCCATACCTTGAGTATTGCGGAAGAAATTGCTGACCGGATCGGGATCATTCACAAGGGAAGACTCATTTTTGCCGGCTCAGTAGAGGAATTACGGGCTCTGCGAGCAAGTGACCACGCCTCGTTAGAAGAGATCTTTTTGGAACTTACAGACGAAGCCGCGACAGAATTGTCACAAAGTGACCCAGCGTGGGCGTCCAAGGACCCACCCAGTCATTCCGACCCGGTGGAGCAACCACATTCAGATTGGAAAAACAGCGAAATCCTTGCGAAGACCGAAACAAAGGAAGTGCTTGGGCGCGCCGTTGAGGAACGCTCAAACACGTGAAATCCCCAACAAGTGAGGAAACTGGCAAAGACTCTGCCGGGGTCCGTTTGGAAATCAATCGATGACTATGACGACGGGTAACGTGGAAGGCATTTGTATTTGGGACTTGCCGAGCCAGCAGGCGGAGGCGCGAGCGTTCCGCCAAGTGTGGCTACGGATGGCGCGTACCGTTGTCAAGCAGGCGTTGGTCACCGCGTGGCTCCGAATCTGGTTGATTATCCTGTTGGGCGGAGGATTGTGGCTCGGACTGTTTTGGGTCTTCGCGGAGGGGTTCCAATTTCTTGAGACGGCCATTCCTTACAGCGATCTCGTCGAGCAGATTATCCGCTACGTCTTCGGGACGTTTTTTATGGCCTTGATGGTGATGCTGATCGTGTCGGCAGCCATCCTTCTTTACGGTGGACTTTTTCGATCTCCGGACACCCTTTTTCTTCTGACTCAACCCGTGCGGATTGAGCGGCTTTTTGCCTCACGGCTTTTCGATACGGTCATCCTGAGTAGCTGGGCCTTCATCATCCTATCAAGTCCCCTGCTATTGGGGTTTGCCCTGGTGCAAGAGGCCCATGTCCTGTTTTATGTCCTTATGGTCCCGTATTTGATAGCGTTCGTCTATATCCCGTGCTGTCTAGGTGCCCTGTTCTGTCTCATTGTTGCCCAGCACGTACCACGGCTGAAGTCGTTTCTAGTTGTCACAGCAATCATCTGCTTGGTCGTTTTCGCCGTGATTTTGCTCAATTGGATCAGTTGGCTTCCGAGGAATGACGCCCTGACCGTGGAGTGGCTACAGAATATGCTTAATCGGCTAAGTGTTACGCAGTTCCGTCTGTTGCCAAGTTGGTGGTTGACCACAGGGCTCATGTCTGCCGCCCGGGGCAATATCGTTGATGGTGTGATGTTCTTGGTGGTCATTCTGGCAAATGCGATGGGACTTCACGCGTTATGCGTTGTGGTTGCGGGAAAGTACTACCGGACTGTCTTTTTCCGGTTGGCGGACTCAGGACGGAAGAAAAGGAATGCCCACACGGGCTTGGTGGATCATTTACTCCTCCACCGCGTTCCCCGGGTGGCCCCCGCCATTCGCCAATTGATTGTGAAGGACATCCGGTTGTTCCGGCGGGACCCGGTACAGTGGTCGCAGCTGTTGATCTTCATCGGGCTTTTGATCTTTTATTTTGTCAACATCAGGCGGATGTACTATGAGCAGTTTTATTTCGCGTGGATGAACTTAATCAGCTTCTTGAATGTGGCCGTTGTCGCCCTGCTGCTGTCAACCTTTACCACAAGATTTATTTACCCGCTGATTAGCCTTGAAGGTCCCCGGTTTTGGATTTTGGGACTTATGCCGATCTCACGGCCGGCGATTGTTTGGAGCAAAGTCGCCTTTGCGCTTTGTTTGTGCCTTATCCCCTGCTGCGGGTTGGTGTTCCTCAGCGATTTAATGTTGGGGGTGGACGCTTTGGTTCACTTGGCTCACCAAGCCACAACAGTAATGTGTTGTGTGGGGCTTACCGCCATTGCCGTCGGGCTAGGGGCATGGTATCCCAATTTTCGTGCCGTGTCGGCCGCCCGGATTGCCTCCGGATTTGGTGGAACCCTTAATTTAGTCATTAGTACGGCATTCATTATTGTGGTCTTGGGCCTAGGATCATTACCGGCCCACGTTAGAATTGTGGCAGAGAGTCCCGGGCTACTGCCGACCGTGACGGCCCGGGTCGAGTTCAATCCCCTCGTTGTGGCGTGGCTTAATTATGGGCCGCTTGGGGCAGTGGTTTTTACGATCGTTATTGGGGGAATTACGCTCTGGGTTGGTTTGCAGCACTTCCGTCGCCTCGAGTTTTGACCGCTACCACGATCCGTGCAGCACGAAATGCCCTATATAGGTGATGCGCTAGAGACGCACACAAAACGAAACTTTCTCACTTGGTAATGGTTAGCAATTATGGGGGTTTCGATGCTACGATCGAAGTAGAGGCTTTCTGCTTACGATCAGGGTTGGGTTTAGCTTCCTTCCGCTGGCAATCATCAAGTGTTGCTTGAAAAAGAAAAACCGAGGCGTTTTGAGGATGTTGCTCTGACCCGAAATGGTTTTTTCGGGCAACTGCAAGGGTTGGGTTTTTGTCTTTGAGGATATACGCCGATGAAATCACGAATCGGTTTTCGTTTGACGTGGGGTAAAACATTGCTAGTTCTCATTGTGACGCTCTGGCAACTGTCCGTCTGCGGAGTAACCGCGCAAGCGGCGGATTACGACGTGGTGGGGGTCCTGGCGATTGCTGTCGAACCAGATTCGGCAGAACAACTGGGGCTTACGCCAAACCAATTAGCCCAACTTCAGGACCTGATTGCCGACAAGGAGGCGGAGATTCTCGCCTCTTCCTCGGAGCTGAGGAATTTGACACCGGCGGAACGAAGTGCCCGTCTTGCCGATTTCCGATTGGCTGCTGAAGAAGCGGGCCTCAGAGTGCTGAGCGCCCAGCAGCGGGCCAAGCTGGAACAAATAAGACTAAAGCGGTATGGCCTTCGGGTACTTACCGATCCGGTCGTGGCCCGGCGTTTGCAAATCTCTCCGGAACAGGCGGCCACCATCCAGCAAACGCTTGCCCAGCGCGCAACTAATGGTGGGGTAGCTGATAACGGAGGCGCGGGTGGAGATGAGATTATCCAAGTCCTGAACGAATCACAACGTCAGGCATTTCGTTCGATGCTCTTGGGAGAGTTGCCGGCTTCTCCGGCCGCTCCAGCAAATGGTGTGGTCATGAATTCCGAGGCTCAACCTGTTGACCTGCCAGACGATGAGGAGGCACCGTCCGTTTCTGCCGATCTTGATGACGACGCGCCCGTGGGGATGGCAACGCCTGTTGATGCAGAACCGTCGGAGGACATACCGCCGGCCCCCGTGGCCAATGAGACTGCAACAAAGTCTGAGGAGAGCCACAACACCGCGAGCGCGGCACCAAGTGGGGAATCAAAGGATACGGATCAGCCGGCGGCTACCGCGTCCCAATCGGCAGTAGAGGAACGCACTCCTGAGTCGCAGACACCTAGTCCGCCATCCGACTCGCAGGTACCTCCGGGGCCTGCTGCGGGGACAACCGAAACCGCAAACCAACCAGCTATTGCGCCCGTTGAGAAGAGCGATGAGTCTGCCGCAGAGACGCCGAAGGAGGGTGAAGCGAAAGATCATCCTGAGACAAAACCGGGCGAGAATCAGCCGAGCACTTTAGCTCCTGCGGAGCCAACAAAGGTGGAGCCACCAAAAGTGGAGGACACACAGTCCGGGACGAGTGCATCTCCATCGCCCGTGGTTCCGCCGCCGGATGCGAAGGGTGAGGGACCGGCGCCGCAGGCCGTGACCGTAATGCCCGAACCCCCGAAACCCGCCGAACCAAAGCCAGCAGTCGGGGCACCAAGTCCTGGAGAAGTCAAAGAGAGATTCGGGGAGCGACCTGGCCCTCTACCTCCCGGACCGCCCGGCGCTATCCCCGGTATGGCACCACCCCCAGCTCCCCAACCGGTGGCACCACGACCGGAGCAGGTTGCCGGACCTGGTCAAACGCAGGGTGGTGACCAGCAGATTCCGCAACTTCCGTCAGCGGACGTGAAATTGCGTTT
>JAKPII010000458.1 GCA_029549885.1 Planctomycetota bacterium | reverse complement strand
TGCGGCGATTAACAACGATGCGGTGGTGAGCAAGTTGTTTACGGCCGCCCGGGCCACCGGGAGTAACGGCAGTGGTGCCGTGACCACCTCAGACTTCGCCCAACTCTCCGGCGGGGTCGTCGATGTCGGGAACGAATATGGTGTCGCTCTGCTGGGCAATAGCGATGCCGAAAATGTTGGTCTCTCGTTGGAAGCGACAACGTACGGAAGCGACGCCTTTGTGTCGGTGAAGGCCCTCAGTGGAACCTTCGTCACCACGGACAGTTCCGGTGCTGTCGCCGACCGTGCTGTTGGCACAGATGCACGCGTTCGCGTCAATGGTTATGAGGCCGTGACCTCCGGCGTTACCGCCTCCATTAATACGGCATCACTAGACTTGACCTTCACTATCGATCCGACGGTCGCCGCCGGAACGCGGACCTCGTTCTCCGTTGTTGGCGGCGGTGCGTTGTTCCAGCTCGGTATCGATGTCGTTTCCAACCAGCAAGCTCGGATCGGTATTGCCAGCGTGAATACGGCAAAGCTGGGTGGCGTCCACGGGCGTCTCCACGAACTGCGGTCTGGTGGCGCAAAGTCACTGGCTGCTGATCCGATTGGTGCAGCGGCAGTGGTGGATGAGGTTATCTCTCAGATCACAACCCTCCGTGGGCGATTGGGTGCCTTCCAGCGGACGACGTTGGAAACGAACATCAAGGCCCTCAATGACACCTTGGAGAATTTGACGGCAGCCGAAAGCAACATCCGCGATGCCGACTTCGCTGCCGAAAGCGCCAAACTGACACGGGCACAAATCCTCGTCCAGTCTGGTACGTCGGTGTTGTCAATTGCGAACCAGAATCCGCAGGCAGTCCTGGCACTCTTGCGGTAGGTCTAAAGCCGGTCGCTGCCTGAGTGCCTGAGGACTCAGGGCGGCACAATGTTAAGATTGCGAAAGCGGTTAGTCCTGGCAGGGACTGACCGCTTTTTTTGCGCGCAAAGGGTACGGGAAGCCGTTACAATCGGCAAACATTTCCTATCTTCGCGGCGTTAGGTTCACATATTTGGGCAAACTGGACTTTCAAGCGAATTGAGTTTAACCGGAAGAATCAGTTGATTCGATAAAAGCGAAAGAGAACACGTGGAAAGCCCTTTGCAGAAGGGTTATTGCGATTGGCGTTGGCGTGTGTTTAGCAGGAAGTCGCTCGACGCCGATTCCCGCGGGCGGACCCACAATACGAAGAGACTTGGGGTTGCTAACCCAAACAGGAGGAACGGACTCCCATGACGCGGATCAATACAAACGTCAGTTCGTTAACGGCCCAAAAAACCCTCTCTCGATCTCAGGCCAAGTTGCAAGAGGCCCTCACCCGATTGAGCACCGGCTTGCGGATTAACGTGGGTAAAGATGACCCGGCAGGCTTGATTGCCAGTGAGACACTCCGCAGTGATATCACCAGCATTCAGCGGGCGATCTCCAATAGCGAACGGGCAAGCCAGATGATCGCCACGGCGGACAGCGCTTTGGGTCAGATTAGCCAGCTTCTCAACGATATCCGGGGTTTGGTCTCTGAGGCGGCCAACAAAGGCGCCATGAGTGCCGAGCAGATCGCCGCCAATCAGTTGCAGATTGATTCCTCTCTGGAGGCTATTGACCGAATTGCGCAGGTCACGCAGTTCCAGGGACGCCGTCTGTTGGACGGTAGCCTCGATTTTGTGACGCACGGCGTTGATAGCACGGTCATCCGTGATCTTCAGATTGATCAAGCCAATTTCGGAGCCAATAACGAGATTGCCGTTAACGTGACCATTGTGAAACAGGCGACTCGGGCGGAGCTCCGCTATCGTTTTGGTGCCGTTGCCAATAATGTGGTGCTTGAGGTCGGCGGTAAACAAGGGTTTGAGGCGTTTAGCTTCGCGGCTGGCAGTTCTGTTGAGGATATGGCGAAGGCGATCAACCTCGTCTCCGATGCCACCGGTGTTGTGGCAGAACTGCAGCGGGAGGCCACAGCGGGTAGTCTTGTTACATCTAGTTTTGGCGCTAACAACGATATCATCATCACGGCCAATGAGCCTGGCCAAGCCGCGGGTGATATTCGGGTGAAGTATGTCAAGAGCTATTCGGCCACAACAAGCGCTACTTATACTCCGCCTACGGGGAGTGCACCCGGTTTGATTGAGGTTCAATTAGGTACACGGCAGTGGGAGGCGGCGAGTGGGGTGTTGGATGGTACGGGGACGAACAATGCGATAGAGATCACGGCGAATGTGAAGGGGGCGGAGTTTAATGGGGTGACGGTGAATTTGACGATTGGGGCGGCGCGGAGTGTGGCGTATGATCACAATACGAAGACATTGAGTATTACGGCGTTGGCGACGGATACGGCGCAGGACATTGTGGATTTGATCAACAATGATGCGGTGGTGGGGGCGTTGTTTACGGCGGCGAATTATGGGGAGTCGGATGGGAGTGGGACGGTAGCGGCGGCGAGTGTGGAGTTGAGTGGGGGCGTGACGGGGGGCGATGTGATTGCGACGGCGAACGATGTGGTGGCGGCGATCAACAGTTCTGGGGCGAGTGCGGTGGTGACGGCGAGTTTAGCGAGTGGGGACAACGGGTATGGGGTGGTGAGTCCGTTTCAGGAGTATGCGTATTATGGGAGTGTGGAGGCGAACAATCGGTTACAGTTTTTGGGTCCGGAGGGGAGTCGGAAGATTCGGTTTGTGTCGAATCCTGGGGAGGAGTTGAGTGTGGATTTGACGACGGACCCGCGGGTGGAGGGGTTTGCGTCGGCGATTGTGCAGGGGGTGAATGCGAACAGTACGTTGGAGATTACGGCGCGGTACAAGGGGGAGGCGTATGATGGGGTGCAGATTATATTCAATGACAGTACGGACAACACGGTGGTGTGGGATGCGGAGAGCAAGACGTTGACGTTTAATGTGGACATTAGTGGGGGGTTTACGGCGCAGGATGCGGTGGATTTGTTGAACAATGACAGTTATGCGGGGAAGTATTTTCGGGCGTCGAATTTTGGGACGAGTGATGGGAGTGGGGCATTGAGTGCGACGATGACGGGGACGACGAGTGGGGGTGTAGTGAGTGAGGGGACGGTGATCGTGCATTTAGCGACGACGTCGGACGGGATTGTGACGACGACGGCGCAGGATTTGATAGATTACTTTAATGATCCGGCGAATGCGGGTTTGTTGAGTGGGTTAGGGATCAGTGTGAGCAATGTAGGGGGTAGTGATGGGAGTGGGCGGTTAGCGGCGACGGAGGCGGATTTGGAGTTTGCGACATCTGGGACGGTGTTGCAGGATGCGCAGGCGAGTGGGGTGACGTATGCGGTGAATGGGGTGAATGCGCGGTTGCAGTTGACGGCGGTGGCGCCGGGGGCGGAGTGGAATGGGGTGCGGTTGGTGTTTGAGGACACGGCGACGGCGGGGAATGAGACGGTGAGTTGGGATGCGGCGACGAAGACGCTGACGGTGGGGATTGAGAGTGGGGTGAGCACGGCGGACCAGGTGATTGCGGCGATTAACAACGATGCGGTGGTGAGCAAGTTGTTTACGGCCGCCCGGGCCACCGGGAGTAACGGCAGTGGTGCCGTGACCACCTCAGACTTCGCTCAACTCTCCGGCGGTGTGCAGGTCGTCGGTACTGTCGAGGGTGTCCCCTTGCTAGGAAACGCTGATCAGGCGACAACTGGACTGGTGTTCCGAGCGGTTGAATACGGATCAGATGCATTTGTGTCGATCAAAGCACTCAACGGAACAGTCTTTGAGGTGACAGACCGCGATGGAAATGTGACGACTCGCAACAACGGCACCGATGTCAACGTTCTTGTTAACGGTATCGCCGCGGTCGGGAAGGGATTAAGGGCCTCGATCAATACGGCTGCGCTGGACCTGGCATTCACGATCTCTGAGACACTCCCTGATGGAACCCTCACGAATTTCCGTATCGTTGGTGGTGGTGCCCAGTTCCAGTTGGGGCCGGATGTTGTTTCCAACCAACAGGCACGGCTAGGCATTCAGAGCGTGAATACCGCGAAGCTCGGTGGGGTGTCAGGCCGGCTGTTTGAGCTTCGATCCGGTGGCCCAAAGTCCCTAGATCGGGATGTGATTGGCGCTGCCGCGGTTGTGGAAGAGGTGATTTCGCAGATCACAACCCTTCGTGGTCGGTTGGGTGCCTTCCAGCGAACAACCCTGGAGACCAATATCAATTCCCTCAATGACACCCTGGAAAACCTGACGGCTGCCGAAAGCGCCATCCGGGACGCCGATTTCGCCGCGGAGAGTGCTGCCTTGACACGCGCGCAGATCCTTGTCCAGTCGGGTGTCTCTGTGCTGGCGATCGCCAATCAGAACCCGCAGGCCGTGTTGGCTCTCTTGCGGGGTGGCTGATTGAGGAGGCGGCAAGTTCGCTCCTTCGCACTGATAAAAAACCGCAATCTAGGACGCATCGTCAACGGATTGCGGTTTTTATTTTTTGGCCACATGATAGGGGCCTGTTTTGGCAATAGGGATTGCCGCGTTTGGCAGCCTACGACGGCGGCTTTTCTGGTTTTGCTGAAGACTCCTTTGGTTTTTCCTCGCCGTTGCCGTGAATTCGGTAAAATCTGTTGATGATGGCAGAAAGGCGAATCCGTTCGATATCAGCCTGGGTTTTCAGTCGGCCGAAATACGAGATTCCGGCCAGCATGTCGGCCACCGCCGCCAAAATCATCCAAAAGGTGATGACCGCTACCACCAACCAGTAAGCGATGGCCCATCCTGGGTGCTCGGTTCCCGAGAAAAGGAATTGCCCGACAAACAGCAGAACCCCCAAAATGAGGAGCATGCCGCTGACCTGGAGGCGGCGGAGGAATTGCCGTCGTCGAAAGTTCCACTCCGCCCCATCCAGGTCCGGTTTAGCTCCCACTTTCTGCCATGCCAGAAAATGCCATGCGAGAAACAAAACAGCCACAATCACCAAAAGTGCCGGAAACAAACTCGCCCAGATAGTACTTCCTACCGGGGTGGGACACGTAACCGGAACTCTTGGGCTATCACAAAACGAATTCGGCATGGTGGGTACGTTCTGCCCGTTTTACGCAGAACGAGAATCAAGTGGCTACTAGCTTTCGCAGAGAGGTTTCTTCTTCTCTGTGATCTTGGGACACTGTGGTGCCATTTCAGCGTTGAGCTGGATATACTCTTTCCACTCCTCGGGCACGTTATCCGCAAGATAGATAGCTTCCACAGGACATTCGGGAACACAGGCTTCGCAGTCGATGCATTCGTCAGGATGGATATAGACCATCATTTCGCCTTCGTAGAAACATTCCACCGGGCAAACGACCACGCAATCTGTGTATTTGCACCCGTAACATGGTTTGCAAACGACGTGTGCCATACGTCCTCCTTTTCAGGGTTTAGTAAAAGCGTTTGCGAGTCAATAAATTGTTTGCCAGCTTCAAAAATTGTCAACGAAATGGGTGGCGAAAACGCATCTACATTGAGATGCCGACGATTAACGCCTATCAGTTGTCTAAACTTTCGGAACTCGCCCCGGCCTACCCCACTTTGACCCCGAGGATGATACCCCGCCTACTAGTAGAAAGGAGACCCGGGGCTTTTCGCTATCGGATTTTTGTCATCGTAGAGCGACAGTATTTCTGTGTCAAGTAAGCAAGCGCCGGGAATATGTGGCCGGGGCACCACAACCTCCACGTGAGACTTTGCCCAGCAATTCGCTAGAATTCCCGATGGTGGAAGTTATCATCGCACGTCCCGCCATTTGAAGGAAGGCGTTAAGCCATGGCTGACTTAAACGGAAACCAAACGCCGACGCGTTTTCTGTTTGATCCTGACTTTTGTGAAAAACGGTGCCCAATCTGCACACGCGCACGGCGGGGTGTCCGCTGGGCACGATGGCTGCAGAGGCTCGAGCTTTTCTTGACCTTTGGCGGTTGTCCCTGGGGGCGAGCGCGGGCCAAGAAATATGGCGTGCCACCTGACCAACCTCGGCCCGCTTCCTAAGGATACAATTCACGGAAGCCATTGGTCGATTGCCGGTGGGGGTATATTTCTCAGGACGGAAGCAACAAGGGGTTTCAGCGGTTACGCGAGCGGAGCATGCGCAATAATCAAAGTGACCTATTCTTACCAACAACGCCCGAGGAAGTTGCAGCCCGGGGTTGGGACGAAGTGGACGTCGTCTTTGTCACCGGTGACGCCTACGTCGACCACCCAAGTTTTGCCATGGCGCTGCTTGGGCGGCTGATGGAGGCCGAAGGCTATCGGGTCGCGATTCTGAGCCAACCGGACTGGCGCTCTTGCGAACCGTGGCGGCAGTTTGGGCGGCCTCGCCTGTGCTTTGCCGTGAGTGCGGGAAATATGGACTCGATGGTGAATCACTACACAGCCAATAGGAAGGTCCGTAATGACGATGCCTACAGCCCGGGCGGACAGATCGGATTGCGTCCTGACCGCGCGACCCTAGCCTACTGTCAACGGGCCCGAGAGGCGTTCAAAGGGGTCCCCGTGATCGCAGGTGGCGTCGAGGCGAGTTTGCGACGCATTGCCCATTATGACTATTGGAGCGACAAGGTCCGCCGGTCGATCTTGTTAGACTCAAAAGCCGACCTGTTGGTTTATGGCATGGGGGAACGGCCCCTTCTCGAAATTCTGGCCCGGTTAGCAGATGGGGAGGATATCAAGCAGTTGCGTGACATCCGCGGGACGGTCTATCGGCTGGGGGCGTCGGAACCGCCGGTGGAAGACGCCTTGATGCTTCCCTCCTATGAGGAGGTAGTCGCCGATAAAGAGGCTTTTGCCCGAATGACAAAAATGGCGCATCTGGAAAGCAACCCTTACAATGCTCGGCGTTTGGTGCAATATCATGGGCGGGAGGCGGTCGTTGTGAATCCTCCGGCGTTTCCTCTCACGGAAGAGGAGATGGATCGTATTTACAGCCTACCTTTTGTGAGACGACCGCATCCGAAGTACGGTGACCAGCCGATTCCGGCCTTTGAGGTGGTCAAGCATTCCATTCAGATTATGCGAGGATGTTTTGGGGGATGCACATTTTGCTCGATCACGGCACATGAAGGGCGGATTATTCAAAGCCGTTCGCCGGATTCTATTCTTGCTGAAGTCAACCGCATCAAGGAGGATCGAGACTTTAAGGGAGTGATCAGCGACATAGGCGGCCCCACAGCGAATATGTATCGAATGAATTGCAGTCGGCCGGAGGTGCGGGCAAAATGTCGTCGATTAAGTTGTCTCCATCCCACCATTTGCAAGTTGCTCGACACGAACCATGGACCACTGATCGATCTTATGAAGCGAGTCCGAATGGTGAAAGGGGTCAAGATAGTCTTTGTTGCGTCGGGGATTCGCACGGATCTGGCTCAGCTCAGCCCTGCCTACCTGAATCAGCTTGTTCGACACCATATTGGTGGCCATTTGAAAGTGGCTCCGGAACATTGCGATCGTGATGTCTTGCGACTGATGAAAAAGCCTTCCATCGAGGATTTTGAAAACTTTGCCCGCAAGTTTTATGAGATTTCACGTGCCGCGGGAAAAGAACAGTATCTTGTGCCGTATTTCATTTCTGGACATCCAGGTTGCGATCTGAAGGCAGCGATCCGTTTGGCTGAGTTCCTCAAACGGACCGGCTATCGGCCGCAACAGGTACAAGATTTCATGCCCACGCCCTTCGATATCGCGACGTGCATGTACTATACGGGAATTGACCCGATGACGGGCGAGAAGGTTTATGTTCCAAAGGGCGAACGGGAGCGGCGACGGCAACGGGCCCTTTTACAATTTTGGAAACCTGAAAACTATTTTGATGTGCGCGACGCCCTTAAAGCCGCTGGGCGAACCGACTTGATCGGTGAGGGACCGCAGTGTTTGATTCCCAGTCGGCCACCCCGGGAGGCCCTGCTGCATGAGAGAAGGAAAACCGGCCGCTACCGGGAACAGTCGGTGGATGACTCCGGCCAAAGCGTTGGCGTGGGATCGCGCCAAAGGCGTTTGCCGGCCGCCGGTTATCGCCCCCATCGAGCCACCTTCCGCCGCCGACCGCTCAATTGAAATGATTTGGGGACAGTCGATTGCCTGAAAATCCGGACGATCCTGCATAATCGGTCTGCTTTGTAAAGCCAATGCTCAGGAATCTGCCCGGTTGTGTAACCCCGCGGTTCTCTCTGGGGTTCACTCTTGCCCCGAGCGAACTCTGACAAGGTAACATTGATGTTAGACGGCTCTCCTATGAGCGGAGAATGATTCGTTGCGAACGGTAGGGCCGTTAAATATCTGGGAGCTATAGGGGAGTCAAGAAGCCGAGGATGATCGGGCAACTTGCGTAGCTGGAAACGCCAATGAAAACTGTCGATCGAAATACACCGGCCGTCGGAATTGATCTGGGGACGACTTATTCGGTTGTGGCTTATTTAGATGCCCAAGGGCATCCAGAAACCCTTGTCAATGCCGAAGGTGAGAGGCTTACTCCGAGCGTTGTGTTTTTTGATGATGAAGAGGTCATAGTTGGTCGCGAGGCCTTAAAGGCGTTTGCCCGGCTTCCCGAGCGTGCGGCCGAGTGTTCCAAACGAGACGTCGGTTACAAAGTCTATCACAAGGTTCTGCAGGGGAAATACTATCCGCCCGAAGTGATTGAGGCTTATATCCTCAATAAACTCCGCCAGGATGCCGCCCAGCAGATTGGGGACTTTTCACAAGTGGTGATCACGGTTCCGGCCTACTTCGATGAAGTGCGGCGCAAAGCGACCCAAGATGCTGGTTACATGGCCGGGTTGGATGTGATGGATATCATCAACGAACCGGTGGCGGCTGCGTTGGCATTCGCTTATGAAGCGGGTTTCCTCAGTGAGGCTTCGATTCCCTCGCGGCCGGAGCGGATTCTTGTCTATGATCTGGGGGGAGGGACGTTTGATGTGACCGTGATGGAGATTCGAGGACACGAGTATGTGACATTGGCCATTGACGGTGATGTCCGGTTAGGGGGATGGGACTGGGATCAACGTCTTGTCGATTTGGTGGCTGAGGCAATCATTCGAGAGCACGGTTTTGATCCGCGGGAGGATGTTCGCGCGTGGGGTAAACTGTGGTCGCTCTGTGAGGAAGCCAAACGGACTCTATCGGTGCGGCCGCGAGCAACGATTTCCTTCGAATACCAGGGGCGGACGGCGGAGATTGACGTTCAGCGGGAACAATTTGAAGCGGCCACACAGGACCTTCTCGATCGCACCCGCTTTACGACGACTCAAGCCCTGAAGGCGGCGGGGTTAACCTGGGCCGAGATTGACCGCGTGCTTCTTGTTGGTGGTGCCACTCGCATGCCTATGGTCCGCCGGCTTATTCGGGACCTAGTCAAGAAGGAACCCGAAGTGTCTGTGTCCCCTGATGAGGCGGTTGCCTTAGGGGCCGCGATTCATGCCGGCTGGCTATTGGGGAAAGCCCAAGGAAACCCGCCGCGATTTCGCATTCGCAACGTTAACTCGCACAGTCTTGGCGTGGTGGGAATTGATCCCCTCACACGGCGGCCGCGGGTGGGAACGATCATTCCCCGAAATACGCGGCTGCCAATCATTGCCAAGCGGCGTTTCAAAACACATCGGCCCAACCAGCGTTCCATTCTCGTCCGAATTGTCGAAGGCGAAAGCCCCAATCCGGAGGACTGCTGTTCCATCGGTCAAGTGGTCATCAGGGATCTGCCTTTGAACCTTCCTAAAGGTTGGCCGGTCGAGGTGATTTTCCATTATCGTGCTAACGGCCGCCTGAGAGTGAAAATTCGGGTACGGCACATGGAGCAGGATATCGTCGCCGAGTTCCGGAGAGAACGAGCCCTGACGAAAGAGTTGTTGGATGGCTGGCGGCGATTTATCAGTGGTAAGGAACCAACCGATTACGAATAAGCGTTGTTACCGCAGAGACGGAGTGTCACTTTTTTTCAGGCATCCGATTGGCTTAAACCCTATGCCATAATCTCCCCTCTCCCCTTCAGCGGGAGAGGGGTCGGGGGTGAGGGTGGCTCGAATCGCTGCCGGTTTTCTCAATCGATTCTAACGTTCGCTCACCCTCACCTTATCCCTCTCCCGGAGGGAGAGTAGGCTTTTTTGGGATGGCTCTTAATCAATCGGCTACGATCCGTCGTCACCGCGGGCTACGATAGCACAGGGCAAGTTGAGGACGTCGGCAATCTCGCGCAGTGTCTCTGCCAAATGCCCCACGGCGAGCGCGAAATGATGCGTGGGGCCTTCCGCCACCCACCGGCGCAGAAACGTCCGCACATCAGGGAGGAAGTAACCCCGTGTGTTGGTGTTGCCCGTGGCAGGAATAGGACCTTTTATGGATTGACCCTCAGCAACGACAAATTTGCAGCGACCATCGTTTGTTTGGGTGATTCCGAGAAGTGTGATGGGGCCCTCACGAATCTTGAACTCCACGCTGACCCCTGACCCCGGCTTCCCGTGATAGCGATCGAGGCTTCTCAATACGGGTTTGCCTTCGGCAATGTTAATATGATGCGGACCATCGTGTCCCACAAGGACAAAGCCTTCGCGGAAATCAATCGGATGAAATTCAGCGAAACTGCCACCGGCCTCCAAACGGTCCAAAATGAGCATGGCAATGCAGGTTTTCAGGTCGGCCTCGCCACACATGGGGAAACCGGCCGCCGTCAATAAGGAATTGCCAACAATCAAGTTGGCCATTAACTGCCGCATCGGACTTCCCGGTTCTCCCTCGTAGTAATATGCCAGGCCATCAAGTGATTTTTCCTCAATCAAGCGGTCAAGCGCAACGGCGGCCTTTGCGGCAGCCCGCAGATCCTCTTCGCTCGCTTTATGGGTGATGGGGTCTGATTGGGGCTCTGGAGTGTCAAAGAGCTTGAGGATTTCCTGGATTTTTTCCGTGATCAGACTTTCCGGGATATCGCGGTGGTGTCGCATCAAATCGTCTGGTTCAACCTGCACAATGTGACACCCGAAGGCCGCGGTAAGAGCCGTGGGGTCACTGTGCATATCTAACATAGCCTCGAGGACATGACCCATTAGGCCGATTCGTGCTGTGCGCAAATCGCGCAGGACTTTGGCAATTTGACACCACGTTGCCAACTCGGCATCCGCCACGGGGTCGTTCTCGAGCATGCCGAGGATCAAAGGCGGTACCCGTTTGCCCATCCGCACAGCCACACCTGCAAACTCGGGGACTGCACAAAAGTCGTCATTGCACAGTTGCATAAACGTGGTTGCTCGGGGATAGTCCAGAGCAGCCAAGGGTTGCAGGGCTACCAGAACCAAGGGAATCGACAAGTTGCGAATGATGACGCCAAACGTGGAACTGGTAGCGTAGGTCACCATGTCACAGAAAACCAGGTCGAGATCCGCCGCTTGGAGTCGTGGAAGAAGGGCGTACGCCCCCTGGGCATTATCGACCAGACCAAAGTTGATCACCTCAACGCCGTAGGCCGCAAGCTTTTGACAGAGCTTTTCCAGCTTCTGGTGCATGACGTCGAGCAAACCCGGAAATTGTCCCCAATAAGTGCCGTGTCCCACGCCGAAGACGCCCACCCGGGCAAAAAGAGGTTTCCGACGGGAAACATGCACCATGGACGACCTCGACGAACTATTTTCACGCACGGCTCCTAACTCCCTTTTTTCTCTCCGATGGCGACGCCACGGGCTTGATCGGCGTTTGGTGGGGGCGCAAAGCAACTGGCGAAATAACCCACCACAACGATGGGGAGACTCGCGAAGGCTCCATACCACCAATGCGGAATGCCCTTTGCCGAGATCGACCAGGCCAAACAGATAATCCCGGCAAACAATCCGATGGCCGCACCGAGGGTATTCGCGCGCGGAAAGAACATGCCCAGGACAAACAAGCCCAGGAGCAAACCAAGAAACGTCCCTGCAATTCCGGCAATAATGTCAATGACGTGTTCGGCAATAGCCGGCACGACAACGGCCGCTGCCACGATGGTCGCCCCAAAAACCAATGTTAGCAAGCGGCTCCCTGTGACCGAGAGTTTCTGCCCACCAAGCCAATCGTAAGCCACAACTGCCGCCAAACTGTTAATGCCGCTGTCGAGCGTGCTCATCACGGCGGCAAATAGTCCCGCCAGGACTACGCCCGTCAACCCCCAGGCCGGTAGCTCGTTCATAACGAAGAAGGGGAAAATCTGATCCTGTTTGGGCAGGACAGGTAGGCCGGTTTTCCCAGGCTGGTTGTAGTAAGCAAAAATGGTACTTCCCACGAGGAAAAACAACAGCGATGTCAATGTGATGATCACGGCGTTGATCAAGAGTGCGTGTCGAGCTTGACGGATGTTTCTGACGCACAAATAACGTTGCACCGTGACCTGGGAAACAGTGTAGCCGGGCAAGTACATGAACAGGGCATACGCAAACGCCGTAATCACGCTTTGACGCTGACTAAGATCAGATGTCAGATAAAACATGCGGAATTTGTGATGCTGTTGGCCGATGCGCCAGACGGTTGCTAGACCGCCATCGATTTGAGAAACCGCGATGAGCAAAATCAAAAACACACCACCGCCCAGCGTCAAGGCCTGGAGGACGTCTGTCCATACGACGGCCTTAATGCCCCCCGCCACTGTATAAGCGATGGCCAAGACGCCAAGTCCCACAATAACCCA
>JAKPII010000441.1 GCA_029549885.1 Planctomycetota bacterium | reverse complement strand
GCTCGTGAAAAGCGGTTCATTGAGGATTTCAATGACCTTGACGCTCTTATGGTAGTGCTCAACCGTTGCCCGGACGTACTGGCCGAACTCCACCACGTCCCTTGGTTTTTGTGCCACAATAAGACGCCGTTGGAGGTAACTATTGGAGCCGGCCTCCCGCGCGACACGGTCGGTGTCCACGATTGCCGACCACTCCGTAGCCGGAAAGGGTAGGAGCACCAGAGGATTGCCGCCCGCTTGGAGGACCCTCTTGATTTGGGTATCGGGGATCTGGAAATCGAAGGGGCCACCTTCGGTTTTCTGCACCAAGCGCCACTGACAAGACCAATCCCGCCACCAGCGCAACCCGGCGGCATGGGAGAGCTCTAGCAGAAAGTCCCAAGGGAGAGCGTGATTCATACCAAATGCCGTATCTTGTTCGATGACGGGGTCGATATTGGCTATCCGTAGCGATTGGGGCGGGGCCCCTTGGGGTTCCCAGGTAACGCGGAAGAATCCTCGGCGACCTGCGAGAAGTTGGGAAAAACGTTCTTCGGCCATGCTTTGCTGCGGGATGTCCAATCGTACATCCTTTTGCCAAATGGGCCGGTCTTTGTAATCGAGGATGCGAAGGTTGCCCTCCAGGCATTGCGGATCCGTTGATCCATTAAACGCTCGCAAGGTTATGTCGAAGCCACGCTCTGGCGTGAGGAAAATGTTACCCATCCGATCGGTGGAAATCGCTGACTCTACGCTGCGAGCAGGTCGATAATCCGACGGCCCGGCATTGACGTCATCCACGCGTTCAAATTGGACGGCGTCAACCCAAATGGTTGCCTCCGCCAAAGGAGAGTGTTGTAGGTCAATGCCGACGCCGCAGTACGCAAAGTCATATTCGGCTACAAATGACAGCGAAAACCGCGTCCATTGTGGGCCCACGCGAAAACTCTGCTGGATCGTTCGCGTTTCCTGCCGCACGAGGAGGACAACGGGCACGTCAGTTTGGTCAGCGCAGACATAGGCTGAAAGTACGTAGCGATTGCCTTTTTCCAGGGGAATCCAACCCTTGTTAGCGATCACTACACTTCGTACGACTGTGGCTACGGGATCGAAGTAGTCAAAGTACGAGATCAGCGGATGAGATTGGGACAAGGATATCCGCCAACTATGAGTGCCATGGTAAGCCTTTGTCGAGTCCCACGTCCCCACGCGGTGGAATAGGTTTCCTGCCCAGGATGTTATCCCCAGGGCTATGGTCCCCCAGTCCGAGCCGCCACACTCGAAGCTGCTGTCAACCAAAAGATTCTTTAGCCCTTTCGTCGGTAATTGAGGGAGTCTTTGGGGACGAAACCCGGAGACTGGCTCGAGGACGATATCATCCAGAAATAGAGTTCCTGTTCCCTGAAAATAGATTTGAAAACGACTATCTTCCGGGGCGAGATCACGAGTAGCCCGGAAATGGAATTCGTACGGTTTCCAGTCGGCTCGGGGCGAAAACGTCTCGCGAAGGCCTACGTCTTGCCAAATCTTCCGATTAACAAGTGAAATCGAAACGGCCCCGAACTCGAGGTCCTCAGCGCGGGCCCAAAGTCGCAGACGGTACCACTGGCCGCGCGTGACACCAACCCGATTAAGCTGTGCCAACATCACATGGCTATCAGGAAAACCGCCCTCAAAATGCGTACACTTCAAACAGGCAACGTAGCCCCTTCCTGGCTCGAGAACCCGCGTCAACGTTTGCCGGATTGAACTCCGACCGGCGGTTACCCATTCATCCGGCAGACCATCATTATCCGCATCTTGTTCAAATCCGCCATTGACAATGTTTTGCCCCCAAACCAGTGAGCCAGAGTTGAAATGCCCAATAACGACTAAGACAACAGCGAGGAAAAAGTTAAGTACGAGCTGCTGAGACCTCCACATGGGACATACCTCTATGATTACTGGCGGGCTCGAGTGGTTTGGTACCTGCCCCCTATTGTACAGAGGGGCCTATACAGAGGGAGAGTGTCGGTGATGGCTGCGGCGCACTTTGCTCGCAGAGACTAACGAGATGAGAGCCGCTTAATCTTCGCCAGACAAAATGAGGACACCTTACGGATTGCTTGAACTTTTGCCCAGCTGCTGTGCCTCGCCCGTCATCGGTACAAATAATACGGGTGCAACACTGGTTTGACGAATGGAACCGTCAGGTTGCTTCTCAATTACCAGCAGATCTTGCTGACCGCGGCCAACAGGTATGACCAATCGTCCGCCCAAGGCGAGTTGATCCACCAAGGGTTTGGGGACATGATCCGGGGCGGCTGCTACGATGATTACGTCAAAAGGAGCCTTTTCCGGCCAGCCGCGATAGCCGTCGCCCGCCCGGACAACGACATTGGTGTAACCCAACCGCTTGAGTCGTTCCGCAGCGGATTTGGCCAAAGGTTCGATGATCTCGATGCTGTACACCTCGCGGCACAATTCGGCGAGAACCGCGGCTTGGTATCCCGATCCCGTACCGATATCTAAGGCACGGCTCTCTTTCCGCGGTTTGGCCAACTGCGTCATAAGGGCGACGATGTACGGCTGTGATATCGTCTGGCCATGCCCGATCGGCAAAGGATGGTCGTCATACGCCTCGTGGATCACGTTTTCCGGAACGAATTCGTGACGTGGAATCCGTCCCATCACGTACAAAACATCGGCGTCGATGATGTCGCGGTTCTGAAGTTGGAATTGAACCATCCGCTGTCGGGCCAAGCGAAAGGCCTCCGGTTCCTCTAGAAATACCGGCCGACACGGACCGCTTACGATCTTTTCCTCACTCTGTTCGGCAGGGTTCACGGGATCATCCTTCGAAACCGAACTGCTACCGTTTCCCCCGAACGCCGACTTTTCCACGGCAAATGCCTCGGTCGATCGAGGGGGATTTTTGGAAGACATCAACCTCAAGCCGGGGGTGCTCACCAAAAAAATGAAAACACCTACACAGCCCGCAATGAGGAGCAACGTTCCGGCAATAACCCACCGCGTCCGCATAGCTCACCTCCCGATTGTTTGGCCCAAGCTTGCGGAAACCGGTCCAAATCCTCTCGCGATGGCGACAATATCACAGCCTTTATCGCCTATTGTCACCCCACGAACAAAGTGGATTGTGTTACACCTTGTCGGCTTTGGGGCAGACAAAGGGCTCTCGATACTCCCGAGCGACCAAGGCCGTAGCCTCTGGCGAATCTGGGAAGACTTCCCGCTCGGGATCGAACTTGAGCAACGGTCCCATCGAGATCGGGTACTTCTTCAGATCGACGCCGTTATCCTGGAGATGACGGAGCGTCCGTTCTAAGGTCGCGATGTTGTCATCGAGACTTTTAACACCGGCCAGGATTCGTTTGGCCTCTTCGGGTGAGACTTTGTTGTTCTCTCCCAAATAGTAAGAGATGTTACCCAAGTGACTGAGGGC
>JAKPII010000429.1 GCA_029549885.1 Planctomycetota bacterium | reverse complement strand
ATGCCCCAGATGGCCGAAAGGTCAAGGCCACCATTCATTGGGTTTCTGCCATGCATTGCATCGAGGCGGAAGTCCGTCTGTACGATTACCTCTTTACCAAGCCCGATCCCGATGACGTGCCCGAAGGTCTCGATTGGCGGGCCAATTTGAATCCCAACTCGCTAGAGATCATTCCCAACGCAAAACTGGAGCGGAGCCTTGCGGGGGCCCCTGTGGGGTCACGGTATCAGTTCGAGCGATTGGGGTATTTCTGTGTCGATCCGGACAGTACGCCAGAGAAACTGGTCTTCAATCGGACTGTCACCCTCAAGGACACCTGGGCCAAAATCCAGCAGAAAATGGGAATGTGACACGAGGTGCGTCAGGCAAGCCGCAGAGAAAGAAGCGGCCGCCGCACATGGTGGGGCTCTCGGCTTGCTTCATGGCGGTGATTTGCGCGGCCCCCACAAAGCCAAGTGCACCGGGGCTCAAGGCCTACGCCCAGGCATCGGTTCCCAGCTCAGTCTGAAGGGTCGAGATCTTCTCCAACCATTTCAGGTGCTTTTCCGCGCGTTGCAAAGCGGTTTGGAGATCGTCTGTTGATTCGGCAGTCCCTAAAGCCTGCATAAGCTGCAATTTGCGAATGAACTTCTGGTAAAAATCGATGAGATCGACAGGTTCGTCCGCATCGACACCGGCCTCCGCCAGATCACGCCGGATTTGTGCCAACTCGGTGTATTCCTGCTCGGTGAGGGAACCAGATTCTCGCAGTTTTTGGAGCATCTGCGAAAATTGCCGGGGAGTGATGTGGGTTACATCGTACTCCTTGAGGATTTCCCACAAAGATGGATTGCCCGACTGACCGAGCACCGTCATCAAGCTGTCACTGAGGGTTTTGTCGTCGGCCGACTGCGGTTTGGTCTGGTCGTTTCGCTCCACGGGACGTGTGGGCTGACCAACGACACCCGAAAACAAACCTCGCAAAAAAGTGGCTGGGATTTGCATCGCGTCATCTCTCCATCAAAAAAAGGACATTTGCCGCATATTGGCGGCAGACATGATCCGCCGGGACATGCAAACGCCATGCCGCTGTCTTTTTTCAAACCGCAATCAGTGCGCGGGGCAAGCGAAAGCGAGAAGATGGAGAAACTACGCCGGCGCAAAGCTATAAATGGCGAATGTAAGCGGTTTGGGCAAGACGGAAGAGAAAAGCAGAATTTATGCAAAATCGGCTTATTCCGCTTTCTTTCTCGGCAGATTTTGCCGGTTGACAAAGCCGAAGTAATCCGGGTGACGTTTCTTCATCGGCCTTTAGGGAAAAGATCTTATTGGTTTTTGAAGGACAAGGTGTTCACAGCGTTTCTGCGCCAATATCGGGGATAGGACCGGCGGGCGTGATCGACAACCCGTCTGAGGCCCGGAGCGTCAACCGGTATCGCATCCCCGTTTGGACGAGCACATAGACGGCCTCACCGTGGGCTGCCCGCACACCGGCCTGCCGGGCCTTTTCTTCATCGCGGGCAAATTCCCAGAATTGGGCCCACAGTTCCCGCTCAAAATCAGAGCGGACCTGGCCCGTCTTGTAAACGGCCGGCTGATCATTTTCCCGATCGATGCGGACGCCTTCGTCGGGCGACTGGGCATTTCCAAAAACTCGTTGGAACAGACATAGCGACGCCGCCCGCAGAGGATCGCCTTCCTCAACGTATTTGTCCTCGAACTTCACGACCAATGCATCCACATAAACCTTGTCACCCTGGACAACAAATGTCCGCGGCTTTTCGACGGGACGGCCATGGTCATCCACTTCCACAAACCGAACAGTGGTCTTGACGACCTGCCCATCTTCCGACTTTTCCTGCGATAAGACGTCAAGATAAGCCACGCGACGGTCCACCTTAAGAAGCTGGATGGCCATCGTCAGACGTTGGATTTCCCGTTCTTTTCGTTCTAGTTCCAGCCGGGCCGCGGACAAGTCGGCGGAGAGTTGCGTGATCTGCGTTTCTTTCTTCTCGAGGTCCTCCTCACGGACCTTAAGCTGCGCGGAGAGCTTGGCCAACTCGGTCTCTTTCTCGGCCAGCGTCTTTTCCATAACTTGTTGCGCCGATCGTGAGGATTCGTAAAGGGAATAACCCAAGTACACCCCACCGCCCAGGAGGCTCAAGATAATCAAGATGACAATCGTACTGAGCAACGTATTAATCGCTTGCAGGAGCTTCATGGTCCGTTTTGGCCTCCCAAAAGGCCCATCCAGCGGTGTCCCAAGCTAGTGCGACACCAAGTTCCAAATTTACTTCACAAGAAACGCCCACCACAGAAAGCGAGTTCAAGTTGTCATCTCTAGCCAAAACATAGCATGTGGCGATACTTTCTCCAAGGTAACGCCCACCTAAAGAGGGGAACACGTTGGGGCCCGGCGAACCACCGAATTATTCAGTCAATTTTTGACGCAGCAACTCCCAGAGGGCTTCCAATGCCTGGGGAATGACTTTTGTGTTGGCCAGGACCGGCATGAAATTTGTGTCACCGCTCCAGCGGGGGACAATATGCCAGTGAAGGTGCCCCGGCAATCCTGCCCCGGCCACGCGACCAAGATTCAGCCCCACATTAAACCCGTCCGGGTTCATTACCTCTTTGAGCAGGCTAAGCATGCGGTTAATCGTGCCCATCAAGGCCGTGTGTTCTGGGGGCGCCACATCGCCGAATTCTCCCACGTGTCGGCGTGGGGCAACGAGAAGATGGCCATTGTTATATGGGTACCGGTTGAGCACAACAACCGTCAGGTCGTCCTGATATACGACCAGGCGCTGCGGCGGTTCGGGATCGGCAACCGCCTGACAGAGAAAGCAGCCCGGATCGGCTCCCGGCAGAAAGCGAGAGTGGTCCACGGCGTTC
>JAKPII010000426.1 GCA_029549885.1 Planctomycetota bacterium | reverse complement strand
ACAGGAGCTCTGTCTAAAGAAACTTCTTTTCGACCATTTTTCTCTCGCAAAAATTTATTGTCGCGTTTCCGCACATCTCTGCAAGGAATAGCACTTGTGCCCGATTTGGGACGGATATCCGAAGTTAAATCGGAGTGTATCCCGAGATCACGCAGGCTTGAGAAACGGCACACGTGCTGAATCAGTTCGCCCTTGAGCAATCACAATCGGCCATGTAGCGGACAAGCAGGTGCTTTGCCGACAACCTCCGAGGTGTTTAAGAGCCTATTCCAAAAAGCCGCCCTCTCCCTCCGGGAGAGGGTTGGGGTGAGGGCAAGCGAACGTCGGAATCAATTGAGAAAACCGGCAGCCATCCGAGCCACCCTCACTCCCGACCCGTCTCCCGCCGAACGCGCAAGGAGAGATTATGGCACAGGCTTTAATGTCCTTTTTTCAGGTACGGATTGCGTCGAGATTTCAAACTCTGTGTAATGATACCTTATGTGATTTCGCGGATGCTGGTCCGGTTCGCGAAGTAATACTGGCCAAATAACCTTCAAAAGCCCGTTAACGAAATCAAAAGTCATGAGTTTATCTGCCCCACGATCTTTGATAGCCATTCGGTATTGGGTCATCGTCATTTGCATTTCCATTCTCGCCACAAGCGGATGCCAGCGTGAAACCACAAATGGCCCACGCTCGGAGAGTACACCGCAAGCCACCGGCTCTGCTCAAGGGGAACGGCCTACCGGTCAACCACCGCGTGAGGGTGACTCAGCCCTTGCCGGCAAGCTTGAAGCCCTCGGGGTACGTGTCCGCCTGGATGATGATGGCTACATCATTTCGGTAGATGCGAGCTCCAGTGGGATTGACGACGCCCAACTTGCCATCCTCAAAGATGCTCATCGCATCCGATCGTTGAAGCTAACCGGTTGCCCAATCACTGACGCAGGATTAGACACAATTGCGACGTTGATCAATCTCAAGAGTCTCGGCCTGGACCAAACCCAAGTAACCGACGCGGGCCTTGCCAAGTTACAGTCACTACCTCATTTGGAAGAGTTATTCCTGGCCGGGACCGCAATATCGGATGAGGCCGTAAAAGCGATCTCGGCTTGCAAGAAGTTGCGACGGCTCCGTTTGCGGGGAACCAAGATTACGGACGCAGGCTTGAGCTACCTCAAGGCACTCCCGGAGTTAACCGAAATCGATTTGAGCGAGACAGCCATCACAGATCAAGGCCTGATGGTGCTGAGTGAAATGCCCAGTCTTTCGCGGCTTAATCTTTACACCACGCAGGTCACGGATGCCGGGATGGCGGCCTTCGAGAAAATGCCGCAACTCGTGTGGCTCAACCTAGATAATACCAAGATCACCGATGCAGGGCTTCCCCACCTGAAGGGTTTGACCCGCCTTGAGTTTCTCCACCTCGGTCGAACGGCCATCAGTGATAACGGAATCCCCCGTCTCTTCGATCTCAAAGCCCTCAAGACGCTCCATGTCACAAGAACGAACGTCACGGAGGCGGGCGGCGAGAAACTTCGCCAGGCCCTTCCGAATTGTGAAGTCATAACCCAGGTGCAAGAGTCGCCACAAACCTAGTGAAGCGCCGTCACCTAAAGAGACGTGTTCAACAGTCCGGCACATAAGGGTATCAAGGAGTAAACATGCTACCGGAAAAGAAATGGGTTCTGGAATTGACGGATGGTTTTCGAGTGGCAGCGATTGTCGGTGCTGCCGCTGAGCTTGGCCTATTCGAAGTCATCCCGGAAGCGGGAATCACAGCTGAAGGCTTGGCCAGCCAGCTCTCGTGTTCGCTCCGCGGTGTCAGGATCTTGTGCGACGCCCTAACTGCGCTTTCCATTTTGGAAAAGCAAGGCGATCGATACTACCTACCGGCAAAGCTCCGCCCTGTGTTGCGTGAAACCGAACCAGACACAGCCATTCCGATGCTGCGGCATCGTATGGCCATGATGCGGGGATGGGCACAACTGGCCTGGACGGTCAAGGCAGGTTTTCCGGCCCCTCGCACTTCGAGTATTCGCGGACCGGATGGGGATTTGGCATCTTTCGTCTTGGCAATGAATGTCGTTTCTCGCGATGTCGCCGATGATATTGTGCGCCAACTCCAGCCGCTCCAATTTCGGCGGATGTTAGACGTAGGCGCCGGGCCCGGAACCTGGGCGTTCGCGTTTCTCCGCGCAGTCCCGGAGGCTACGGCTGTCCTCTTTGATCTGCCTCACGCCATCGCGCTGGCAAGGCGGAAAGCCGAGGAAGCAGGACTTGCCGATCGGATCGAATTTGTCGTGGGCGATTTCTACGTCGATGAATTGCCACAAGATGTGGACTTCGCTTGGGTCAGCGCGATTACCCACCAAAACTCTCGCGAGCAGAACCGGCAGCTCTTCCAAAAGGTCTTTCGGGCCCTCAGACCCGGAGGTCAAATTGCCGTTCGTGACATTGTCCTCGAGCCTGACCGTACGGCCCCTCTAGAGGGTGCCCTGTTCGCGGTCAATATGCTTGTGTCAACTCCATCTGGAAACACCTATACTTTGGACGAGTTTCGCGAAGACTTGTTGGCCGCCGGCTTTTCGGAACCGCATCTGCGGATTCGAGCGGAAAACATGAATTCAATCATTCTCGCGCATCGGCGCTAAGTGATGTCTGGTGCGGCTGGTCAGTGAGTTACTTTGACGAAGGTGGCTCGCCTGAAGCTTGGTACTGTGCCAATACGTGGCGCAGCGACTCTTCAATCTCCCTATCCAGTCCTCTCCAGTAACCCTGCCACACAGCCCGAATGACACCCTTCTCATCGAGCAAGATTGTGGTGGGATAAACCGAAAAACCGGCCACCCGATCGACCTCTCGACGCGTAAGGTAGTCAGGATCGGCGTAGATGGAGACATCCGAGGCATTCTGTTCCAACAGAAAAGCCTGCGTAGATTGGCGTAATTCCTCTAGATCACCGTCTGCACCGGGTGGAGCACACGAGACCGAGAGAAATTGGAATCGCGAATCGTGAGCGAATTTCCGCACAAGCGACACTAACTCCGGAAACTCTGCCCGACAGGGTGGGCACCACGTCCCCCAAAAATTAAGGAGCACAACTTTGCCCGATACTCCGGAGCGATCGAGGATACCACCTTCTCCATAGAGCGGCGTTAGGGATATTACTTCGAGTTGTTTACCGACACTTGGATGGTTAACGCCAACAGGGACCCGGTCCGGGTTAAACGGGGAATACTTGATCGTTACCAGGGCGAAAAGCCCCAGCACACAAAGCATGGCGAGGATTTGAAACACTTTACCAACCCGACGCCCCAAACCCTCTCGTGGGACCACCTCAGGGGCCTCTGCTTCTCGCAAATCTAGACTAGCATTTTCACGATCAATCATACGCGGCGGCACAACACGCACCAACGGACATGCAAATGAGAGTCGTTCAGAAATTCATTCTATCCGCGGTCTGCGCCGCATGAACACCCGTCATGTTTCCATTAGAGTGAGGGGAACCCAGCAACCGGACAAATCGGCCACCACTTTCATACCATCCGTGGTGAGTGAACTGAGTCCAAAGTAACTCGATCAACAGGGAAACCTGTGTCCCTCCGGCGTCGAGTGAAACAATTCCATAACGACTTGGCAGCGGCTTTGGATGATAAAACCCCAACCCCAGCTCTGAAATCTGTTTGCCAACGACAACAAAGGGTGAACCGTAACGGGAGACCCCATCCTCGAAAACAGGCTGAATTTGAACAAGATACGGAAACGCGTAACGTGGTGCCTGCCGCCGCTCCGTTTGAGGCGCATTCGGATAAATCCGCGAAATGACCTGCCAAATTGCTGCTGCCACAGGATTGTCGGGCTGCGGGTCAGCTTTCGATAAGGGTTGCCAGTATTGCGTCTTGGGCGTAGCCGTATCCGCTATGCTCATGCTCGTCCCTCCCTTACAGCGATCCTATGGGCGGCGGCAGAAAGACATCCTAAAACAGGTTTCGCCGATGATGCCGCACCCTGAAACTCGTTGGTTATTGCGCTGACGCGACGGGCACAGCTCGGAGTCATTCCAAACCAGTTTTCCGGGCGCGCCCTCCAAAAGAACCAGCTTCTGGGATAAGGTTCCGTGATGCCGCTTCCCAAAAACTCGCCAAGTAAAACCTAGGTCATGAATCCCCGACTGTCAAATACGGAGCTACCAGGCGTTAGTATCACGGCCGATCAGTGAATGGAATAGCGTGAAATCCCGTTGAAAGCATCAGAAAAGGAGTCATTTATAGGCAGTTCAATAAGTCAGCAGCGACCCTATCTTCGTCCGAAGCTCCGTGCAGCATGGGTGGCGAGAAAGTGATTCGATTACACGGCCCAGTTGGGCCTTGACTTCTTCATCTTTTCCTTGGACAGAAAGCTCGTTCTTCCATTCCCGGCAGACGCGGTAAAGATTTGCCTGAATCGGTCCCGAGTCGGGACGGCACTCAAGTGCCAACATCAAACGGGTGGCGGCTTCGGCAAACTCTCGCCGTTCAGCCAAGGCAATCGCCCAATTGTTAAGGCTTGCCAGAAGATTGTCTTGTGCCGACTGATTCTCCGGATCCAACTGGATGGCCCGCAGGTTGCTAACAACCGCCACTTCATATTGTCGATCCAAAAGGGACGCAACGCCCCGGTTGTAATAGATTGTCCCCAAAAGTTGTGTCTCAGAAATACCCCGCCCCGATTTCGGATCGGGGGTCCCTTCCGATTGTTGCGCTCGGGAAACCATGGGATGCTCCAGCCGATTGCCAATGCTTGGCGTCTTGCCGGGATTTTGGCGATCCACGTCCTGGGCTAATTGGTCCCGGTTGGAGAGGTTGTCAAACCAGGTTGGGCAAGTACATTCGACAGGGACCCAATTGTCTTCACACCTTACCAAGCAATAAGCATGCGTCGGCGATTGGAGCACTCGCACTTCGAAACCCAACGAGTCGGCAACCAATTTAAATAGGATTGCGGCACTGACGCAGTTGAACCGGCCTGATTGGATCGCCTCGCCCGGATTACTGGCGCCGATAAAATACCCGCCGTACAGTATTTCCGAATGCAGAGCCCGAAAGGCCTGTTGAAGGCGTACAAGCGGCGGCATGCGGGGATCCACCCGTGCCTGGATTCGTTTCATCTGATCCGCAAACTTTCGAAGGAGAAATTCGAGCTTCTGCGGGGGACACCCACCAGCAATCATGGCTCCCGTCAAGAGATCGAATTCTTTCAACTCTCCATCCTGGGCATCCTTCAAAAGACGAGCTTCCACCTCCGACAGAGTCACGTGACACCAAGCAGCGGCCACGGCTTCGATGCGACGCATTTGCGCGGGCGTCATCATGCGAATACCGTCCGAAGCAGCCAGAAGGCGATTGTCTAATATCGGACTCTGTGTGCTAGCTTTCACCGCAGCAGAATCGTCATGTGCGTTTTGCGGATCGCCGACCGGTGCCTCTGTCTGAAGCTCCCGCGTGGGGTTTTCGTATGTAGGGCCCTTCCCCGACGTCAGTTTGGTCTCGGCGGTTTGGGGCGGAGTGTTCCGGATGAAGCAAATGAGCGGTTTGTTACATGTTTGCCGGTTATACAAAGCTGCAACAGAAAGCAAGCTCCCAACCAAGGCTATCCATAGCCCAAAGAATCCGGCGATATGACTCATCCGACCCCTGGATGGGCGCATGGATGCTTTCCAATGGCTGAGAAACCGCGGAATGCAAACTAATTGGCGGGGAAAGTCAAAACTCATGGCAGGTCACACACGGCAAGCAATTCGCACGGAAATGACCGTGAACAAGCACGAGCAGGACACTTCATCAAACCATAGGTTGCGATTTGCCCCGCGCCAAATGCGTCAGAGAACAGGATAGGCCAACTGTGGTGAACGAGTGGTTTTACGTTGGAATTGTTTTCTTCAGACCAGCGCAACTTCTCCACTGACCCAAAATTCCGTTGTGCCTAAGTGGACAATACCTCGGCCGCTCATTAAACTGAGCGGATTGATTGCGAGTCGTTTTTGTAAACCTTTTGCTTTGGGGAGTTGCAGCTATGAGAAAAAAGCGGATTGGGTTTCTGGGGAGGCTTCTGGCTAGCACACTTTTGATAACGGCCGGGCATGCCGTCTTGGCCAATGATGCCATCAATCCTGTGCCGCGATCAGATCAGTGGTGGATGCAAAGACACCAGTCGATGAACGATCGGGTAAAACAGGGAAATGTCGATTTGATCTTCATTGGTGACTCGATCACACATGGCTGGGAAGGAGCAGGCAAAGAAATCTGGGAGGCCTATTACGGCCATCGCAATGCGGTGAACCTTGGCATTGGCGGCGATCGGACCCAGCACGTTTTATGGCGCCTCGACAATGGCAACATTGACGGCATCCAGCCGAAACTTGCTGTGATCATGATCGGAACCAATAACGCCGCACCCAATCAACCAGAAGAGACTGCCGAGGGGATCAAGGCCATTGTGCAAAAGCTCCGTGAGCGCTTGCCAAAGACAAAGATTCTCTTGCTGGCGATCTTCCCTCGCGGCGAAACGCCAGAGGACCCGCTCCGTCAGAAGAACGAGCAGGTGAATAAGATCATCGCCCAGTTTGCCGACGGTGAGATGGTCAAGCTTGTCGATATTGGTCCGGCGTTTTTGACGATTGACGGAATCCTCCCCAAAGACATTATGCCCGACTTGCTCCACCCCAATACCCGAGGCTATTCCATCTGGGCAGCAGCCATCGAACCGTACGTGGCGGAGGTCTTGGGTCCGCTGCCGCCTCCTCAGGCGGAACCGGACGCGGAAGGTTTTGTGCCACTCTTCGATGGCAAGACCATCGCCGGCTGGCGGAAAGCTGGTGGTAATGCGACTTATTGGACGGAAGATGGCTGCATTGTTGGCAAGGTTGGTCCGGGTCCGAACACTTTCCTCTGCACCGAGAAGACGTTTTCTGACTTCATTTTGAAGGTCGAAGCCAAGTTTGATGTGCCGGGCAACTCGGGGATCCAAGTCCGAAGTCATCAGCGGCCTGACACCGGCAGGGTCTACGGTTACCAATGCGAAATTGACCCCTCGGATCGGTCTTGGTCAGCCGGTATTTATGACGAGGCTCGTCGAGGATGGTTGTTCACGCTTGAGAACAAAGAAGATGCTCGCAAGGCATTCAAGCGCGATGACTGGAACGAATTCGTCATCGAGGCCAAAGGGCGTCACCTCAAGACGTATCTGAATGGCGTGCCCTGTGCCGATTACGTCGATGAAAGTGATCAGGCGGATTTGGAAGGCTTTATCGCGCTCCAGGTCCACCGCGGTAAGCAAGGCCAAATCCGCTGGCGGAATATACGCATCAAGGTGCTCGACAAGGCTGAATGATTCCGGCCTCGGCAGCAGTTTAGAGGAGCCTTTCATCAAGTCTCGTCTAGGTGTGGGTGATGAGCCCACATCTAGCGAGATGGTTATTTTTTTCTACCAAGGAGAAAGACAGGCTTCATGGACGTCCTTGTTTTACAGTCCGGCAGCCGCGGCAATTCCGTCTATGTGGAATCCAACGGTGTTGCCGTTTTAATTGACGCGGGAATCAGCGCCCGTCAGGTCCAGGTCCGTCTCTCCGAGTACGGCAAGAGCCTCGACGCGGTACGGGCCGTTGTGATCTCTCACCGTCATCGAGACCACATCGGGCACGTCGGTGTTTACCAGAGAAGACTTCGCCTCCCGGTTTTCATGACGGAAGATGGTTGCGACGTGGTTCCTGACCTCGATGAGACAACGTGTCACTTCTTTCGTCCGGATCAGCAATTGCAATTTGAGCACTTGCGTGTGGAACCGGTTTTGACGCCGCATGACGCGCCGCCATCTCTCGCCTTCGTTGTGTCAGACGAAAAGCATCGCTTGGCCATCCTGACCGATTTGGGACATCCCTTTTCGCAACTACCGGCTATCCTGGCGAGCGTGGATGCAGCGATTTTGGAAAGCAACTACGATCCGGTTCTGCTTTCCGAAGGCGACTATCCCCGATGGCTTCAAGACCGTATTCGCGGGCCGGGAGGTCACCTTTCCAACAAAGAGGCCGCCCTGCTCGTCAAAAACCATGGCAAACACCTGCGATGGATCTGCCTCGCCCATCTTTCTCAACACAATAATACGCCAGAGGTCGCATACCAGACGTACCGCAGGGTGGTTGGGAACGGGGAACCCTTCATCGCCGATTATTTCAGCGCAACGCCGTTACCTTCACTCCGTTGATCCGGCGAACCCGAGCACAAAGAAGACTTGCTTACCCCCGAGGTGGACCGTAAACGAGCATGTGGCAGCGTTGGTGCTCCGCGGTAGCTCCAAAATCACCGAAAACGTGAGCGATCTGTGCCCTCCCACATATCGGGATTGGGTCCTAACCGCTCCTTAATCGGATCAGTGATGGATTCAATGCGACTGATCACATCCGGTGCCAGGTCAATGTCACCGGCAACGGCATTTTCCCGAGCTTGCTCGGGGTGCCGCATTCCATTGATAACACACGTGACACCGGGCCGGTGGAGCAGCCAAGCGAGGGCCAGTTGGGTCACGCTCATTCCCAATTCGGCCGCAAGGGCCTGGAGCTGGGCAATGGCCTGAAAGGTTGCTTCTTCACAACCCGGCTCACCGTGTCGCGTCAAGAGTCTTTTGGAGGAAAAATGGCGGGTCCGTGCACGACCCGGAGGCACTTCATCGGCGGACTTGTATTTAACCGTGAGAAGTCCAATCGTCAGAGGGCTGTAACAAAGAATCCCCACACCGGCAGCAAGGCATGCGGGCACGATCTCAAATTCGATCGCTCGAAATAGTGGACCGTAGGGTAATTGATTAGTGCAGGGACGCCCACACTGAAGGATGGCGGCCAAGTCCCGCGGTCCAAAATTACAGACCCCGATAGCGCGAATCTTTCCCTGTATTCGAAGAAACTCGAGGGCCTCCCACGTCTCTTCGAACGGGACATCCCAGTTGGCCCAGTGAATCTGATAAAGATCGATATAATCCGTCCTGAGCCGCTTCAAACTGCGTTCGCACGCAGAGATGACTTGCTCACGCCTGGCATGTTCCCAGTTGAACTTCGACGCAATGAAGACATGCTGGCGACGCCCTGACAAGGCTTTGCCGAGAATTTCCTCGGCGATGCCATTTCCATACAGCTCTGCGTTATCAAAGAAGTTGATCCCCGCATCGATGGCCGCGTGGATGGTGGCAATGGCTTCACCTTCATCTTGAGGTCCCCAAGTCTGGTCACCAGCCAATCCCCAGCAGCCCATCACAATGCGGGACACATGCCAATTCGTTTCCGGTAAAACGAGGTATCGCATACTTATCTACTGAAATTAAGACCGAAAACCACAATCACGTGGAAAACACCGTGCTCTGTCGTGTTTATGTGACCTGTTGACATCCAAATATTGGACATTACCGAAGCGGACAACTCGGTGCAGTATTTACCGCACATGCTCGCAAAACAGGGAGTATAGATTTTGAATCCCCTGCGCATCCAGGGCACCATCACAGACGGCCACGCCGTACCGTAACACAATGGGCTTGTCGGCAGTGAGCACGAGCTTTTCGCCCGCCAAATTGAGTGTTGCCGAAATATAGGCAAAGGGCTGATCCATAGTGAACCAAGTCGCCGGCGCACGCGGGTTTTGTGGGTGATCCAACACGGCCACAGTCACCCTCTTGCCGTCAGCCTGGGCTGTGTATGCGCACCACGGCGCCCGGTGATTGTTGGTTTCCTCAACCCCAGTACCCCCCAGACTATTAAAGAGCTTTCCGTTGCGATCCATACTCTCCACAAAGCGAAGTCCCAACCCAAAATAGGGTCGTCCCCACAACTCCACCTGGGTTCGGCCTTCGGCCACGGTTAATTTTGATGTCCAGATTACAAGCGTCGCCGTCTCAGCTTTTGGATTTTGAATCAGTTCAATGGTTCGCTTCTCGCGCAACTGAGCGCTACCATCCGGTGCCTGCCACCGTAACGTGTGAGACAAGCGACAGGACACATGGCCATTGGTTCGTTCTGAAACGCTCTGAAAGTCCCCTTCCGGGACCTGAATACCGCATCTCTCCCCTTCCGCCCAATAGTCCACGCCATCAATCCCGACGGCAAACATCAATGCGTGGTGGTGCACATGGTCCGGGGGCGAATCGCGCAAGACATTGACCCCACTTGGCGTTGTCAAGAGACTGACGTAGCTTTTTGGCCCGCGTGCTGGATAACGGTACTCGAGAACTGGTCTATCATCAACTAGGGATTTGCACACACCGTCTTCCGCGCGGACCTGCACCGTGCCCACCGCCTGGGCCGTCTTGTCCCCAGCCTGAGCGTCGTCGGACAGACCGCCACAGCCTGAGGCAAAGACGCATATTCCCCAGCATCCCACAATGAATAACCAACTCCAAGAGAGCCGAGATGCACGTGCCATGTTCATTCTCCAAGTGTCAGAGCCAAAGAACCCGAACCGTGGGTAGTTTTAATCTTCACCAACGCAAGTTGCAAGTTCCCTTTTCAGTTGTCCAACGCGGGATTAGGTTAATAAGAAGTTGGCCATGTCAGCCATAGCGCTGAAAGACCCGTAACATCAGTGAGACAGCTTTCGAGCACTCTGCCAATACGATAGTACTGCCGGCACACACAGTACGAAAGGGAACGCATGAGCAATAACACACGACCTGTTGCCGTTGTCACAGGTGGAGGTAGTGGAATTGGCGAAGCCATTGCCAAGGTCCTGGCCCAAGAGGGGTACATTGTCGCGATCCTCGGTCGGACGGAATCTAAGCTACGCCGCGTTGTTGAAGACATTCAAGCGATTGGTGAAGCAGCCTACTATGTGTGTGATGTCAGTGACCGCACTCGGGTGGATCAAGTCTTTGCTGACATTGCTCAAAAGATGGGTGCGCCACGTTTACTGGTGAATAGTGCGGGCATCAATGTTGTCAATCGGAGCATGGCCACGCTCGCTCCCGAAGATTGGGACCGCGTTTTGGCCGTGCATGCCACGGGGAGTTACCACTGCATTCGAGCGGTGTTACCGGCCATGCGGGATGCCGGCGAGGGCCTTATTATCAATATTTCCTCCATTGCCGGGAAACGGGCCCTGGAACTGGCCGGTGCTGCTTATTGTGCGGGTAAATTTGCCATGACGGCCCTCGGAATGGCAGCCGGTTTGGAGGAACGTCACCACGGAATTCGCATCACCAATATCTACCCCGGCGAAGTAAACACGCCCATACTGGAACAGCGGCCTGAACCCGTACCGCAGGAACGCCGGGAACAGATGCTTCAACCGGAAGACCTGGCTGAGATCGTGCGGACGATTGTGCGGCTTCCATCGCGAGCTCACGTGTGGGAGGTCGTTGTCACACCGCTGTACCAACCGTATTCATAAGGAAGACACCGTCGGCTTGAGAATCCTTTCCGCAAGCTATGAAGAAGATTCGTTGCCCTGTTTGTGGCAGGATGTTCGATCCCGAAACGACCGAGGCCATGCCTTTTTGTAGCCGTCGGTGCCGGATCATCGATCTTGGCCGGTGGCTAGGCGAACAATACGCGATACCCCACGTCGAAAAAGATGAGGAGGATGAGGATTCAGAAACACCGCGTCTCTCCGATCACGAATCGCCCGAGGACTACTACTGACTTGGCAATTGTCTTTGGGTTATAGCCGTGATACAGGTAAGAGTATAAAGCGTTCTGGCCGTTTTTGGATGTATAACCCGCGGACGCCCAGTTTTCACGAGGAGCCTTCGCTTTCAAGAGAGAGTTGTGATATACTTTTTCGCCCCAATCCAGCTTGACTCGCAGGAAAGACAGGAAAGAAGTGATCGCCAACATCTCAGTACCACGGGGGTTCCCTTGGCAGAGCGATCCGCCACGTTCATGCCAAGCAAAGTCACGCTAGAATTGAAATAAGTGAGACCAGCGTCAGTTCGGAACTGCTGGGCAGTTGTTGGTTCCCCGATTCCCTTAAAGGGTCAGCTGCCATCAGTGATTCGCCAATCATCCAAATGGGGTTGTGTATGCCCGACGCTTCGACTGCCAAAGATCCCCATTTTAACCCTTTGTGTGCCTGGTTGGGCTTTCCACCGGACGCCCTGCCGTGTGATTACTATGCACTCTTGGGGCTTCCGCGATTTGAAAGTGATACTGGAGAAATTAACCGAGCGGCAGAGACCCTGATTGCCCACGTGCGCGAGATTCGCCCTGGTCCCTATCTCGCCGAGTGGACCCAACTTCTCGACACAATTCGGGCCGCCAAAGCGTGTCTTTGTGATCCCGAAAAGAAACAAGCTTATGACCAGGCCCTCAGGACCCGTCGCATTACCACACTTGACGTAAATGAGTGGTCTCAGTCTCGTGTACTGACGGCAGACGTGGACAATGGACCCGAGCCTTCCACCGCTCATGTAGCCGCTCAGGCCTTACAAACATCGCCATCCCTATCACGACACACCACATCCGTTGGTCCAACGGCAAATACCGAGACTGTCGCCCCAAGCATATCACTAAAACACTTCCCCACGCGAAAAAAACCAAATTGGCTAGCGCAAATCTTCTCGGTCTTTTTCCTTTTGGTTTCGGTCATTCTTGCCTACCAAATGTTGACAGCCCCTGCGTGGTGGGGAGCTCGGTTGCGGGTAATTCTCGCCGCAGCGCAACTCGGGCCACGGAACCAGGAGCAACACCCGGTCCCGTCCGTGGGTAATACCGGGTCGCAAAATTCCGTCCCGGTACAGAACCCCGTTCCCCAACAGCCGTCGTCATCACGGCCTTCGGCTCCGGCCCAACTAAGTGACACGAAGGCGACACCACCCCTTGGCGAGACTCCCGGATCCGCGAACTCAGAAAACATACCTGATCGTGAGGAGGACTCTGGAACTCCGGCTTTCCAACCGCCGGCCTCGCAGTCATCGGCACCAACACCGCCTGCGACTGGCGATTATGGCCCGAACCATATTGCTGAGCTCCCGAACAACGAAGTTGAATTCCCGAATAATGAAGTCCAAATGCCAACGTTCCAAGAAAAACAGGGGGAAGAACCGCACGAAATGTCACCATCGGTAGAGTCGCCCACTGATTACGAAGCGGCTCCACCAGACCTACGACCAGAGATTCGGTCTGGCGTTGTCCACGTTTGGCAGGCCATGGCAAAACGCAATCTTGAGGCCGCCCGCTCGAAATTGGATCAGCTTGCCGGACAAGTCACCAACGAGGCCGAACAACAGGCGGTGGAAGTGCTCGATTATCTCCTCAAACACGTGGAAGAGTTTTGGCGGGCACTTCATAAGATCGTATCCACGATGCAGGCCGGTGAGGAGTTTGCCATAGGGGACGCTTATATCGTGGTTGTGGAGGCCACTTCGGAAGAACTCGTGATTCGTGCGGCAGGTCAAAACAGGCGCTATCTTATTCGGCAGATGCCAAGCCCGCTGATTCGCCTGATCGTCTCACGGAGATTCCGTCCCGGCCCGGAAGCCGATGCCCTGTTAGGTGCCTTTTTGGCCGTGGATCCCGAGGGTAGCCCGCAAGAGGCTGAACAATTGTGGCGACGAGCTAACGACGGGGTACTGGATGTGGAGGCCCTCCTCGAGGCCCTGAAACTGCGGCCTGAAGCTTCGTCTAGGTGACTGCCTCAATAACGCGCTGCTATTTCCCCTTTCGCCTCAAGGCCCGCAACGTGAGCAAGCAGGTCTTGCCGAAAGTGACTTAAAAACTCTGGCTCCTAGCATGAAACAGCCGCCAGAACGCCCTCCGCACTTCTCGCTGTGGTTTGTGGGCATAAGGAAAAAACATCAGTGATTGGCAAAGACTCCCGTCGCGTACCAAATACCGTCGGAACCTTTCTTGATATCGTATCCGTAGGCATCCTGGTAAGACGACACGGCTCGCCAATGTCCCGGTGATAATCGCCAGCAGCGGACACACTCCAACGCTGCCTCGAGGAGCCGCTGTCCCGGCCAACTTTGGGCACAGACTTCGCTGGCCGTGGATTCATTGCGGAGCACCTGAAGGATTCTGTGGAAACGTGTCTCCCAAAAGCGATGACCCAGCAATCGAATCCGTGCCTGATATGCGGAGTGTTTTTCTGCCTCTTTGAAAAGGAATGGCTCGGGTCGCCCTAAGATGCTTTTCGGCCGTTCCGGATGGACTCTTACGGCATAAATCATGGTCCGCTGGGTCAGTGTCCCTGGCGGCAACGTCAAAATAACGCCCATCTGGTCCACGTCATAAGGCCTACCATTGAGGAACGGAAAGACACTCACAACCTGGCCATAATACTCGGCATCTGTCGAAGCGTAATCTACGATGAAAAGGCCGGGACGGTTGGCCATTTCGACCAGGCTGGGGTGATCCAGGATTTTGATCTTGGTCTCGTTCTCTTCGATGACGTAATCCTCGGAAACCCGGACACAAACAAACTTGAAAAGCTCCTTCATGACGAGGGGGTCCAACAATGTCTTCCGTTCAAACTGAAGAACTTGTTGATCAGGCTGCTGGGGACGAACGTAAACGAGGAGCATCTTTTTCTCATTTCTGGCCTTTTCCACAGCCTTCTTGTAGTCGGTCATCCAGATCGAGGACTGCTCCGGTGCCAAATATGCTGCTGCCACGACACCGTCGTTTTCCTGCGTATTGTTGGGAATCCTTTCTGGCAGGTTTACCGTGGCCCTTTTAACGTCCTGACCAATGCCGGCGGCGACAGCTAACTCCACCAGGGAAACCCGCATTAACTCAACATAGCCATCCCATTCTTCATCTTTTACCTGGAGTGCCCAAATCACGCGACCATATTCGTCATTGTTCGGATCGACGCCGAAATTGATCACGGCCAAGCCCGGCTGTCCCTTCAACGGAGCAAATGCCGCATGATCACTCAGCACAATCGCCTCACCCCGTATCTGTACTGGGCTCCCGGTTACGACGACCGCTGCAGCCAGCCAACCTCGCAGACGAGAGTCGCCCATGAGCGATTGGACGAACGTCTTTGCGCTCCCCTCTTGGCCGGGTTTGACAAAAGCCACGACAAGAAGACCCCGTTTCTCTTCCGCCATCCGATATGCCGTGGAATAGTCCCACGAAACCGCCGTGGGGTCTTGAGGCCCCTCCGCGAGAACTGCGGGAGTCATCCCGCTCCAATAGCCGAGCAAGCATATCGTAAGGAGAGTGGGAAGGCCTACCTTTCGCCCTAACCCCTCCAAATGTCTCTGTGCCAATTGCCGAAAAACGCCAGGTGCACAACACTTCGATGCAGTTCGGCAGTTCATCGCAGGTACTCTCCAGAAGCAAAGCCTTCACATGACTGACCAAAACCGGGCCGTCCCAGAAAGTCCATGAGCAGCCATTGTGTGTGAATCTACATTAAATGCACAGTCTGTATCATTTGCAAGGCGCATAACGATTGTGGGCTATCGGAAAATGGCATTGTATTTAGCGACTCGGCAAAGTAAAACATTTGAGAAACATATTTGTGTCAACAGCCCAAAGAGCTGATGCCCAACGGTCGGACTATGGTGGAACCGCGTGCGGTGGGATGGCCCCGGACACCCTTTCGCGCATTGGAGGCTCGTACAATGGCGACACTCTTACGCTTCAACGTCACTTGTCTTGTTATTTCAGCAATGGCCCTGGGCCTATTCGTCATGCCTTCTCGGTTGGGGTTGGCCAACAGTCCTGAGTCGCAACCGGAC
>JAKPII010000183.1 GCA_029549885.1 Planctomycetota bacterium | reverse complement strand
CTCAGGTCTTGGTTACGCTACAACACCATTCCGAGCAACAGCCGCGTCTTGCTTGATGCACTGCCCACATCGCGGCCGTTGCCTTTGATCGAGGACTCCTACAAGAACACGGTCTCGCGAGCGGCCTATGAATTCTGGCGTGACCAGATCTCAGAGGAGCAAGCTATTGAGAATATGAGAATCGGCATTATCAGCGGCATTGAGGCCAATCGAGCCGGGATCAAAAACTGAGGCATAACCTCGTCTGCCGGACGAGAACCGTTCGAAGGGGCCGTCAGGCCCCTTCGCTGTCGGACGGAGTGCTTCTTGTCGATCGGTAGATAGCCGGACTACCGGGATGCTGATATCTGTCTTATTGATAAAAAGGAATATAGCTCTACAAGACAAATATAAGCCCAGGGTATGAATCCCAAATCTTGCATTGGAAAAAGGAAGTGTTGATCAATGTGCTTCATGCGGAGAGCATCTCGCGTTCGTCGGATCGTGGCGTGGCTGTGTGTGAGTGCCATCATGCTCTTGTCGACTGTGGTCGGACAGGCGTCGAAGGCCAAGCTGGCGGTCTGGGACTGGTGGGATATCGCCAATCCGTCGATCAAAGCCTACTACGATTGGGTGACGACCACTTTTGAGGCGGCCAACCCCGATATTGAGCTTGAGTACCAGTTCATCCCTGAAAGTCAGTATTACACAAGGATCATCACCGCCGTCGCGGCAGGCGTCGCGCCCGATGTGGTGCAGCTATCCATCACCCGGGCCAGGGATTTCTTTAACGAAGGGTTGCTGATGGTCCTCAACGACTTTGTGGCCAAGACCCCGTCCATGGCTCCGCGCGAGTTTGTACCTCCCACTCAGATCTACAACCAAAAGGACGGCCAAATCTACGGCATCACTTTTGTCATGGACGCTTCCGCTTTGTTGTACAATCGCCAACACTTCCGTGAGGCAGGGCTGGATGATTCTCCGGAGGGCATTGCTTCATGGGATGAGTTCGTTCAGGCGGCAAAGAAACTGGTCCGCAGACACGGGGGCGAGACGACCCGATTTGCCTACACTTTCTATGGCAACCCCATCGAGGAGTTTTGCAGCTGGATGCGCACCAACGGCGGTTCTTTCTACAACACCGACTTCACCCAGGCCGGTTTCAACACCAAATCCGGGGTGGAGACTCTGCGCTTTTTGCAGAGTTTGTCGCTTGATCAACTGGCAGGCGGGAACTTCAACGCTGAAACGGCTTCCACGAGATACTGGGGGACCTGGGCCGGTTCGTATATCCGCAACGCCAATCCCTCCCTGGATTTCGGTATGACTACGTTCCCTCAAGGTCCTTCGGGCAATCAAAGGGGCAGCACCACGTGGGGCAACATGATGACTGTCCTGTCCACCACACAAAAGCCTGAGGCCTCTTGGCGCTACATCACCTTTGTTTGCGGTCTGGAATCCGGTATCCAGCTGCTTAGACTGATGGATCGTCCTACCTGTCCGCGCTTGGAGTTCTACCGGACGAGTGCTTGGCGGGAGGCGGTACGGGCCAATCCGTGG
>JAKPII010000182.1 GCA_029549885.1 Planctomycetota bacterium | reverse complement strand
AGATTGGGCGGCCCCAGCCGTCGATGAACTCCAGATAACCGTCGCCGTCGGTATCGGCGATCTCGTTGTCGGCAAAAAGTTCCCGACTACCAGGGGTTCCCTCGGTAACAATCAGGTAAAGCAATTCCGCCGGTGATTGATCGCCACTTGGCATGCTCTGGACAAAGCGGCGAAAGTACCGGCGGGCAAGCGACGTCCGACGTAACAATCGGGTCACCTGTTGACCGTTGGGGAGACTCAACGTCAGGCTGATCGGTAGGTTCTCGTCGGCAGGTGTCAGATTGTTGGGATCGTTGGCCGGAAAGGTTACATCGCTGAGTCGGTCCGGCATTTCCCAGGCCATGATGCAGCGAATCGCCCAAAGGCGAAACTTCGCGGCGACCATTGGTGGCAGTCCACGCGTATCGATGGGCACACGGCGGGTCCGATAGCCGTCATACTGTGCCATCACGATTTGGTTGATCTTGGCGATCGTCGATTTCGTCTTGGCAACGCGGCCTTGTTCTCGCACACGACCAATCGCACCCCAGGCGATTGCCATCAAGATGGAGATGATGGCGATAGTCACCAGAAGCTCGGTGAGCGTAAAGGAACGGCGTCTAGTTGCCACAGTCGCCATCGTCGTGGTAGCCCAAATCTGGCGGATCATTCGATTTCACTCTCCAGCTTAGGGGCAAAATTGGTGATATTATCGAAATCGCCCGGAAAGAACTTGAAACCCGTGATCGTGACCGGCCAGGTGCTGGGGTCATTGATTGTCCGCGGTCCGCCGTAAATGCCATCCAACCCAGGGTGAATAATCTGAAATGTCTCAGGATTGCGCCAAACGAGCACCCATTGCTTTTCTTGTTCATCGTATCTACTTTCGGGATGAAGGTAGGGGACAGCAATATCGTCCGGCGCATCACGATCGTCCGGCGCATCACGCTTCGTGGAAAAGTGAGCGATTACACCGTTGACTTCATAACCCCACTGAGGATCTCTCTTGGGATCTCTCTTGGCCCGGAAGTAAACAACGGGCGGAGAAGTCGGCCCGTCCATGCGGTACCAAATGTGGTCAGACGCCCAGTCGATTCTTTTAGGATCAAATTCAAAGAGCGGACCTGTTCGCGGTTGACCAAGCTGGAAGGGGTGTTCCTCATCGGCGTGGAAGCCGGCAGGTTGGTAGGTTCCACCCGCGACGAGAGGTTCTGCGGGCAAACCGCCCAGCCAGAAGACTAGGGCCGTCGCCGCGTCGAAATGTGTCGGATCCATTCCGATTGCATTCAAGTCCGTGACAAATTGCGCTACGGGATCAGCTCCCGCTGCATAACGCGGCCAGCGTTTGCGGAGGTGGCGGCGAAGTTCTTGCTCCGCCTGAGTAACGACCACCGGATCACTGGAGTGAAGCCCCCAGAAGTCTGGCGGGAATTCGCCAAACTGATTCTTGTACTCCATGAGGGCCGCTTCCATCTGCTTGATTTGGACGTAGATGGCGGCCTCCCTGGCCCTAGCCCGTGCGTAAATCGTGGCGGCGGAGATGAGCGCCGCCAAAATCCCGATGATGACGATGACCGTCAGCATTTCCACGAGCGTGAAGCCTGGCCGGCCACCTGCAACCCCTATCCGGTAGCCGTTTTGATTCAACTGATTGCGTTTCATAGGGCATCCCCCGTATCGACGTTCAATCTTCTCTGGCCTAGTGAATTCTAAGGATGTTCTCGTATCGAAAGTGATTTCGCCACGAACTTCGTTGGTTTCTTGTGGTGAGGCGCACGAGGCGACAAGGCACCTTATGTCGGCCAAAGCACACCTACGCCTCCGGCGTTCCGCTTAATAGACGTCTCCGATGCCCAAAGTTAATCACCGGGACGAAAACGCTTACTGCGTTTCGCCCATTGGTTTGATCCGCCCCTTGCCCGGGGGCGTTTTCGCTGGCCCGTGTTAAGATTAGCCTCGGTAATCCACCACCAGACCTCCCCGCCATATTACCCGGACAATTTCTGAATGAGGGCAATCAGCGGGAGGAATAGGGCGACCACAATGAAGCCAACCATCACCCCCAACACAATAATCAGGATGGGCTCAAACAAGCTCAAAAGGCTTTCTGTGATGATGGCCACCTCTTCGTCGTAGTTGTCGGCGATCTTGTACAACATGGTGTCCAACTCACCGGTTTCCTCGCCGACATCCACCATGTTAATGGCAATGTCCTCGATGATGGGATTATTCCAACGCGTCAAGTAGAGGAGCAGCCCAATAGGTCCTCCCAGGAAGAAGAAGAACCACCACGCCGTCACCGGATGAAAGCCTGGTCGAGAATTATCCTTAAGCGGCTTGGCGATGGTTTCACCTTCCCGAATGGCATCGAGTACCCGCTGATATAGCCGCTCAAAAACGGCATTGGTGGACGTATCCCGCGTAATCGTGAGGGCCTCCAAGATGGGCACACCACTGGCCACCAGGGTTCCCAAGGTTCGCGTGGTACGTGCCAAGATGTTCTTCTCCACAAGTTGTCCAAAGATCGGCAACTTGAGTTTAAACAGGTCCAAGCCAAATTTGGCGTAGGGAAACATCGTCGTCAACTTGACAAAGAGCCAGATTCCCAGCGGAACACCCGGCAGGAGGAACCACCAATGGATGACCGTTTGAGAAGCCGTGATAAGAATCTGCGTGGGGACCGGCAGATCGGTCTCGAACTCTTCGAAAATCTTTTGGAATTGCGGCACGATCTTGATCATGATGAAGGTCAAGATCAAGCACGCAAACACAATGACGGCGATAGGATAGACCAAGGCGCCTTTGACCTTCCGCCGGAGCCAGAGGGCCCGTTCTTGGAACTCTGCCAGACGCCGCAGAATGACTTCCAAAGCACCACCGGCCTCGCCAGCTTTCACCATGTTCACATAAAGCCGGTCAAAGGCCTTGGGGGCCTTAGCCATCGCTTCAGAGAGCGTAGCCCCGCCCTCAATCTCCTCGATCACGTCGATCAAGCAGTTTTTTAGGCTCCCAAACAACGAGGGCTTAGCCTGGGCCTCGAGAATCTTCAAACTCCGCAGGATGGGCAAGCCGGCATCCTGGAGCACCGAAAGCTGCTTGGTGAAGGTCGTAAGGGTTTTGGCATTGACCCTACCAATGGAAAAGGTTTTACGGCTCTTGGCCTTTTGGGCCTTTTCCTTTTTTTCCTTCTGAGGAGCGATCCGCGTGATGTAATACCCCATCTGGCGGATCGTCTGTTCGGCTTCCTCCTGCGTCGCCGCCTCAATGACGTCCCGGATCTCTTGTCCGGTGGCGTCCATCGCTTCGAATTGGAACTTAGGCATGGCCTGCTCCTCACTCCGCTCAGGCTCAGGCAATCACGATCACTCGATCGTTCCGCCGTCAACTACCGTTTTTGTGAATCGGTCTAGGCTCCGTTGAATTATTTCAATCCGAAGGTCGGCGTCGAAAAAATCACGCCTCGATGGTGGTTTCGCGGACAACTTCTTCGACGGTCGTCACGCCTTCGTAGATCTTCTCCAAGCCTGCCTGACGCAAGGTCTTCATCCCGGCTCGCTGGGCGGCATCCCGCAACTCCTCCGTGGAGGCCCCGCGATGGATCAGTTCCCGAATCTCGTCCGTGATCGGCATGAACTCGAAAATCCCCGTCCGGCCTTTGAAGCCCGTGTTGTTACAGGCGGCACAACCCCGACCTCGGTAGAATGGCTTACCCACCACATCGTCGGGAGTCATTTCCAAGTCGGCCAAGGCTTCCGTGCTCGGGACTGTTAATTCCCGGCAATTTGGGCAAATCTTGCGGACCAAGCGTTGTGCCAAGATGGCTTCCACTGTGGCCGTGATAAGGAATGGCGGGACCCCCATGTCGCGGAGCCGGGCAATGGAACTGGGTGCATCGTTCGTGTGGAGGGTGCTGAACACCATGTGACCCGTCAACGCCGCCTGCACGGCGATTTCGGCCGTCTCCAGGTCCCGGATTTCGCCGACGAGAATAATGTCAGGATCGTGCCGGAGGATCGCCCGCAGCAGATTAGCAAAAGTATTGCCAATGTCAGGGTCGATCGGGATCTGCACGAGGCCGTCAATGGTGTATTCGACGGGGTCCTCGGTAGTAATAATCTTGTCCTCGATTCTATTCAACTCGTTGAGGGCCGCATAAAGTGTCGTCGTCTTGCCCGACCCCGTGGGCCCCGTGACCAAAACGATACCGTGCGGGCGATGAATGACATCCCGGAAGTTGGCCAGTGTGGTTGGGTCCATACCCACCTGGTTGAGGTCCAACATGACGACCGATTTGTCTAGCACCCGCAACACACAACTTTCACCGAACATGGTGGGCAGGACGCTCACCCGCAAATCCACCGGGTGTCCTCCGACGGTGAGGCGAATCTTGCCGTCTTGCGGAAGACGTCGCTCGGCGATGTCGAGGTTGGCCATCACCTTGATCCGTGTCGTGATGGCGAAGGCCAGGTGCCGCGGGGGCGGAACCATCTCGTAAAGGACGCCGTCCGAGCGGATGCGAATGCGGAATTCATTCTCGAACGGCTCGAAATGGATGTCGCTGGCGTGCTCCTTGATGGCCATCAGGAGGACCATGTTCAGCAGTCGCCGGACCGGGGCACTCTCGGCCAAGGCCTCGACACTGCTCAAATCAATCGGGCCTTCCGAGTCGAGGGCCTGGGCGGCCTTCGCCAGTTCTTCGTCTTTTTCCAGGTCGTCGATAATCTTCTCGACGCTTTCGGTACCCGAATAGTACCGTTGGAGGGCCTGGTTAATTTGGCGCTCCGTGGTCACAACGGGGCGAATATCATAGCCCAG
>JAKPII010000401.1 GCA_029549885.1 Planctomycetota bacterium | reverse complement strand
CGCTCGCGGCACGGTGGTGAACCGAATCAACCTCCGTATGACTTGCTGCACTGGTCCGACTATCGTCGGAGAAAATGTCTTGTTGGGGAGTCTGGACGGACGCTGGATCATGATTCCAAAAACTGACGTGTTACATGCTGCCACCAAGGACTAAGCTTCTTCTGACAACCTTTCACCAACTCCATTGCGAAAGGCACGCCGTACAGGCGGTGATTCTCGCCATTATCTCGTTCCTTGTTTGCATTTATTTGTATGCTGAACAGGCAAAAGATTCGTCGTCCGCAGGAGCAAGAACCCCGGCCGAGCAAATTGCCGAGACGATCAAATCGCTCATCGACGAGAAGGTCCCCCTTTACGATCAGGCCCCCTTCGATCTGATTATCCTCGATGCCGCCAACAATCACGCCGTACTCAAGGTCGCCCCGCTCGCCTTGCCCGACCGCAAGCTGCCCCAGCCATTACCCAAGACGGGCTATCTTGACCTCGAACTTTTCGATGAACCTGGCGAACGGTATCGCCTTCCGTGGCGGAATATCGTTGAAATTCGGCTTTTTGAACGACTGCTAATTGAGAAGGCCACGCAACTCATTCGCGAGAAACGCTTCGGTGAGGCGTATGACTATCTCGACCATTTATCTCAGCTTTATCCCAAGGCAGAGGGCTTGAGTGAAGTTCAGCAGCTCTTTCTTCACGAAGAGGCCGTGGATGCTTTGACATCGAAAACTTTTGACCGCGCCTACGCCAACTTGCTCAACCTTTATCGTCTGAATCCTCAATATCCGGGTCTGGCGGATCATCTCTCCCAGGCTGCCGAAGGATTGATTCTCCGTTATCTTGAGGCCTCCGATTACGCAAGTGCCAGGGGAGTCGTCGATTCCCTTGCACAACTGACGCCCCAACATCCCTTGGTCCAGCGGTGGCAAAAGGTTTGGCAGCAACAAGCAGAGGACTTACGCACCCAGATTGAAGCGGCACTGGCCTCCGGCCAACCACGACAGGCCGATCGCCTTCTCCGTCAGCTCCGCCAGATTTGGCCCGCATTGACTGGCTTGCCTGAGCTCTCGAATCGCGTTCAAGAAGCCTATCCGCGGCTCCGTGTGGCCGTAACGTTGCCGGCCATCTCATTCGACCCCAATTCCCTCACGGACTGGGCGGCGCGACGGTCAGGCAGGCTTCTTTATCGTTCACTTTTGGAATACGTCGCCCCCGGAGGGGAAGGGGGCGTCTATCAGTCGCAGATCATCGATTGGAAGATCGAGGAATTGGGGCGCCACCTCGTTTTTCAACTTCGCCCGGATCGACCGCCTTTTCATGCGTCCGGTTCTGTCTATACCACATACGACCTGGCCCATCAGTTGCTAGCCATGGTGGATCCTGTTGATCAGAACTTCACCTCCGAGTGGTCGGTATTACTTAATCGGGTGCGGATGGTCTCTCCCGACGTAGTCATCGTCGAATTGCGACATGCCCATGTTCGCCCCGAAGGACTTCTCCGCTGGATTCCCACTCCAGGATGGAATTTGACCGGCACAGGTGAGGCCCTCACGCCCGAAAACGGCCCGTTTACGCGATCCAAAGAAGAATCAGACGATAAGACGGCCGTCTATCTCCGCACACATTCGGGTCAACAGGCCCCCGGGTTACTCGAAATTGAGGAAATCGCCTTTTCTCGAGGCCGTGATGCCATCCGGGCACTGAAGCAGGGTAATGTGGATATGATCGATCGGGTAAATCCCTGGGAACTGCACCTTCTCGAAAACGACGCTTCTATCAGCATCGCATCTTATCGGGTTCCACTTGTGCATATGCTGGTACCCAATTTTTCGCGGCCTTTGCCTGCCAACCGCGACTTTCGCCGTGCGATGCTCTACGCCATAGATCGCCCAAGGATTCTCAAGGCGATTCTCAATCAACGTAATCTGCCAGGTTGCCAAGTCGTCAGCGGACCCCTGCCTGTGGGACGTCGCTTCGATGATCCTCTCGGCCATGGATACGACACGCAAATTGCTCCACGTCCCTATCAGCCGTCGCTGGCCCTGGCCTTAGCCGATTTGGCCTATCGACAAACGGTGGAGATTGCGAAGAATCGCGGTCTGCCCGTGCCAGCTCGGAAAAAGCTGATCCTCGTCCACCCACCACACGAGATTGCCCGAGAGGCGTGTTCGCAGATTAAGCGACAGTGGCAGCTTATTGGCTGGGAAACCACGTTAGTGGAACTTCACCCAGGAAGTCCCGACCTACCATCCGATTTTGATTTTCTTTACGTGGAGGCCGCGGTGTGGGACCCCATCACGGACCTTGCCCGCTGTTTTGCCTTGATCCGGCGGAGCCAGTTCTTTCCCACTCAGGTAGATGCGGCACTCAGTCAACTCGGTCAGGCGGTGGACTGGCCAGACGCATCAAGCCGGTTAAAGACCCTCCACCGTCGCATTTATGAGGACACAACTGTGTTGCCGCTCTGGCAACTTACGGATTATTATGCGTTTCGAAAAGGCATTCAAGGCATCGAAACGGAACGTGCGACCTTGTACCAAAACGTGGAATTGTGGACACTCAGCGACAGCGGCCGATAAGCGTTTCGCCAAGGAATGACAACGAGGTAGGCGGTCAGCCCCGGGCGTTTTGATGGATCATTTGGCAAAAGCAGTTGTGCCAGTGTGAAACGAAAATGACCCTTGCATGTCCAAGAACGACCATCGCGGTTGGTCCTCAATCGACGAAAGGGTTTGGGAGCCCTTCTCCGCGGCCGGGTCGCTTCATTTTTTCTCATTACGCCTTGTTACGCTTTGACCCTCGCCTCGTGCTTTGCGGCATTTTCTTATTTAGCCTAGCCAGCTCCGCTCACTCGCAGGTAACGTGGTTGTTTTCACCGTATCGGGTCAAGGTCTTTATTCACTTCGAGCCGGGTCTTTTGTCCGCCGAAGACGATGTCCACCAATTCCATAAACAAGTGGCCGCCGTGTTACGTCCTATGCTCGGCAACCGCTGGGATTTTGAAGTGACTGGTTTTCCCACCGAGGTCATCTCTCGATCTCTCGATTTACGGACACCCCCGCCGGGAGATCGGTTACCACCTTCGTGGAAGAAAATCACTGATGCCGACAAGATCACTGTGGTCCAGACAATCCGAACCGGTGTCGGTTGGACCGTTCAGGCGCGAGAGTGGGACGTACGCTTGGAACGATGGGGACCGCTTCGCATTGTGTCCACTTCCACCGGCAGCCGTTTATGCGACGTGGTGGCCCAGGGTATTGTGTCTGCTCACGTTCCCATCGGAGAAATTCAAGTCGTCGATGAGCGGACCGTGCATGTCGCCATCCGTGGAGGCCTCTTGAGCGAGGCAGACGAAGGTGTGCCCAGCCTCGATGTTCCCGACTTATTTGTGGCCGTGGCCCGCTACGAAGACCGTGAAGGCAACGCTCGCGCCGTCATTCCGCTCCCTTGGACGGTCCTCAAACGATCGTCAGATGTTGGCGCTGAGCAACCTACGGGAATCACGTGTGAAGTTGTTTCGGGCATTCGCAACGCGTTG
>JAKPII010000389.1 GCA_029549885.1 Planctomycetota bacterium | reverse complement strand
CAAAAGCCCATCCGCACAAACCAAAGCCTGTAATGAGGGCCAAAAAGCACGTGCCCAACCGATTCATCGCCGGAACTCCTTATGGTTCGTTTTCCCTCACTTCAGTTGTTCTGCGTCCCATCACGCAACGTCCCACATCTTTGGAATGTCTAACGAAGGAGGTCTCCGCAGGCAACCATCGTCGGCCGATCAAGCGGCGGCGTGCGAAACACCTGATCGCCCTGTTTTTCTGTCACCATGTGCCAGAGCCGAGGATCAACACCCTCCCCGGCAAAGTGGTCCGGCGAGCCACTCCCCGGATAGCGTGGGCTATCCACAAGGAGTGTCAGTCGGTAATTACGGCAGTTCTCAATGTCAAACAGGGCAGTGCCCGGATAGGCCGCCGCATTACCCCCGTATCCAAAGATGGCAAAGTTCTCCGCATCAATGGCCTTCACAATGGGGCGATTGTACTCCCCCTTAAGACCATACACAAAAACACCGGAGGCCCTGCGGATTTCCATATTGGCATCACTTCGGGAATGTTCTGCGTTGCACTGGTAAAAGTGCAATGGCCCCTTTATCCCCTCAATCAACAGGTGCCGATAATGAGGCCCTTGAAGCTGCCAAGACTCCTGATGGAAGTTGTACCATTTGCCGGCCCCATGTCCGTGAATCAGAACAAACGGGTGATCAAACTGTGGTGCCGCTGCTCCCTTCGGGACGTTCCAGCGAGTCGGCATCACCACGTTGACATCGCGATAAACTGATTGGCCTCCGGCCGCCCAGTCAAGGGCATATCCCCCCACGCCCGAGATGTCCAGCCGGATCCCAAAGAAACCGAGGATCGTCCTCGCGTTGGGGTCGTTAGCGGTTTGGACAATCGGCTTTGGCTGATCCGCGCGGGCAAAATCTCCCCCGGCGTCTCCGTATCCCACGAGCCATGTAAAGCAACGATGCGCGCCGATCAATTGGCTGTCAGGCCGCAAACGCAAAGTTCTGGTAATGCGGTACTCGCCCTTAGGAATAAAGAGGGCAGGATGGCTCTCAATGGCCTTTTGAAGGGCCTCGGTATCGTCGGTCACTCCGTCACCCCGAGGAGGATTCTCAAGCAGTTTCGCATTGACGACGCCCGGCGACCATGGGCGTGGAAATTGCTTATCCCAAAGGTGACGGCTCACCAAATCGTCTGGAGCTGCCTCCGTGGCCGAAAGCCTGTGCCAAATAGGCCCGGACCACTTCTGGCCATCCAACCAAATCCCACATGTGTAAGTGAGTTCCTTCACGCCAAGTGCCGCCAACTGACGACCGCGAAAACCGGCAGGGGGAACGGCAATCGCGGCCTCTTGAATGTGGCACCATTTGGCGTCAACAGCCTTGAGTTCTCCCACCGGGGATTGAACGATTTTTTCCACACCTCGAGTGAACACATTGTTGAAGTACGCGGCGGCCATTGTGTCGAGCAGCACCGCGGACGTGGACCCTTCAGCCTCAACAGTTCCGTCGACCAAATTGAGTTGGCCCTGATGAATTCCGCTTTGCCTGGCCAGGATTACCGGACCGTTGCCTTTTGTCCTGATTCGAAAACCCACGATTGTTGTAGCCTGTCGTCCGGAACAAATCACGGCGGATTCATCCTGATTAATCAGGGTCACACCCGTGACCGTTGCGGCGGGTTGCGTTCCCCGAAGGTCCAAACCATATCGCCCTCCGATGACTGTTATCCCGGCATGACTGCCGCCCGAGCCGGCACCACCTTCCACACCACAAAAGGCCCCGCGGGCATCGATCGTGCAATCCTGGATGCCTGACCCCTGGGCCGCCCGATGCGAAATGCCGATTGCCCCAGGGTGATTCGGCCCCAGCCGCAGGTCCACACCAACGATCATCTGATTCATCGAAATATTTGGCTGGGGTTGGTCAAGCGGGGCCTCTTCACCGTTACCCGCGGCCCAAAAATAGACCACCGGCTTAGGGTGATCAGGATCATCAAATCCCTTGCTTTGTGGGGAAAGGACCAAACATGGGCG
>JAKPII010000359.1 GCA_029549885.1 Planctomycetota bacterium | reverse complement strand
GGTTTCCCATTGGTTAGTGTTACAGGAGAATTGACGATGGCAAGCTTAAGTCATGACGAATCCGGCTGGCGGTTGCGGTTTTATCTGGACAAGACGCCCAAGACGCTCCGGCTTGGCAAAGCATCGAAGAAAGACGCCACGACGGCGGCCCACATGATTGAGCGGCTGATTGCGGCCCGGAGGCTGGGCGCCACCCCGGATTCCCAAACCATCGCATGGCTGGCCCGTATCGGAGACGACTTGCATGCCCGGCTGGCCCGGCTGGGGCTAGTCGAACCACGGCGGAACGAAACCCTTGGGGCTTTCCTGGAGCGCTGGCTTCAATCACGCCAAGGATACAAAGCTTCGTCACAAACCGTGTGGCGTCAAGTGACATGTGACTTACGTGGATTCTTCGGGGATGATTGCCCGTTGAAAGACATTAACCAAGAGCGGGCGGAGGCGTTTCGACAGCACTTAATCAATCGCCGACTGCGGGATACCACCATCCAGAAACGGCTACAACACTGCCGGACGATCTTCAAAGCGGCCCTCCGTGACGGGCTGATTCAATCCAACCCGTTTGAGTATGTTCGACATCGTGGCGGGAATGTTGCCGAACGTCGAACCTATGTAACCCGAGAAGAGGCCCTACGGGTGATTGAACACTGCCCTGATATCTACTGGCAATTGCTGGTGGCCCTGGCCCGTTTTGCTGGCCTACGGACGCCCTCAGAAAGCTTGAGTTTGCGCTGGGCGGATATTGATTGGGCGGACGGGCGGATGTACGTTCACGAACCCAAAGTGGAACACCACCCCGGGCGTGGCTTGCGGGCGGTACCGTTGTTTCCCGATGTGCGGGTTTGGCTTGAGCGGGCTTGGGAAATGGCCCCCGAGGGCGCCGAGTACGTCTTTCCCGAAGACATGCGGAAACGGGCGATGGGGCCCGAAGGCTGGCGAAACGCAAACCTACGAACCCGGATGGCCAAGATTGTTCGCCGAGCGGGATTGCAACCATGGCCACGTTTGTTTCATTCCCTCCGGGCGTCATGCGAAACGGACTTGGTTCGACAATTCCCCTTGCCGGTGGTCGCTAAATGGCTTGGAAATACTTCGATGATTGCCTTGCGACACTACGTTGACGTAACTGACGAACACTTTCGACAAGCTGCCGACATGGCCAAATCACCGGCCATAATACCGGCCATAAATCCGGCCATGCAGACGCCCGCAACGACTGGTACCGAAGAGAAGCACACTTCAAAAACCCCGGTTTTTACCGCACTTTTCACAACCCTGCTTCCTAGTGCAAACACCCTATTGGAGGCGGCGGGAATCGAACCCGCGTCCCGTGACATTTCAGCACCGGCTTCTACGCGCGTAGTCGGTCTTTTTCATCTCGTTGTCGGAGCCTCCGACCGACAGGATGTCCGACAACCAGCCGAGAACAGGAATTTAGTCCCAGGCGTGCTCGGCGTGACCTGGAACGAGTCGGATTTGTCGGCCGACTTTTGGACCCGTCCGACGCGGGTCCGCAGTCGGGGCTACCGAGTTATTAGGCAGCCAGAGCCAAGCTATGGTTGGCACTTATTGTTTGATCGGCTTTTTACGTGGGCCACCGATCAACCACGGCGCGCCACCGGAGCCTCAACCTGTCCGGTCGAGCCCAGTTCGCCCCCGATAACGTTCCACCCTATTGTATTATTTGACAAATCGAGCGAGAATCAAGTGCCTCATTCGGGAGGATGTTTTGCCTGGTAGGTGATGTCGTCTTCGGGTTGAGGAAAAGGAAGTGACCCGTACGTCAAAAGGGCGCATTTCCAATAATGGTATTACGGCGGAGATGGCAAAAATGTGTCGGGCTCAAAGTCGAGAATAGATGGTAAAGGTCTGTCGGGGACGCAGGTTAAGACACCTGAGGTGTGATTTACGCAAGGGCTATCAGGTCATGACAAAAATCTCTGAGGTTGTCCATTTCCTCGGGACATTATGCCCCCCGATATTGGCCGAAGACTGGGACAACACCGGACTTCTGCTGGGGGATCCCGAGCTTCCCGTTGAGGCCGTCATGACATGTTTGACATTGACCCGCAAAACATGCCACGAAGCTATTGATAAAATGGCGAACCTGGTGGTGTGTCATCATCCGATGCCGTTTCGGCCGGTGCGTTGCATAACAACAGTGTCGCAATCTGGGCGTATTCTGTGGGAATTGGCCAATCATGGCATCGCCGTTTACAGTCCCCATACAGCTTTCGATTCATGTGAAAGTGGTATTAACGCGATGCTTGCCCGGATGCTCCGTCTTCATGACGTGCGACCGCTTCGACCGCTTCCGCAAGATCCACTTGTTGGTGCGGGACGGATGGGCTGTTTGGAACAACCGGTTTCGTTGCTCGAGTTTGCACATCGGGTGAAAGAGCAACTGGGGGTGAAAGCGGTGCAACTGGTCGGTCGCCCGGAGGCCTCTGTTTCGCGGGTTGCTGTGGCGTGCGGTGCCGCCGGCGAGTTGCTGGACGACGCTCGGGCGTGCGGTTGCGACGTGATTGTGCTCGGCGAGGCAAGATATCATACCTGCCTAGAAGCGGAGTTCTGGGGGATCGGTATGGTCTTGGTCGGCCACTATGCTAGCGAAAGGCGTGGCGTAGAGAAACTGGCTGAGATTCTCCGCCGGCATTTCCCGCACCTCAAGGTTTGGGCCTCCGAGCAAGAGTCCGATCCGATGTGCTGGGTTTAAGTGCTAACTGATTTATAAAATTTTCTTGCCACTCTTAAGGCAGTGGTAAGAAGGTACTCACTGAGAAGAATCCGCAATTAGGAATAAAATTAATCACGACACCCCGCGTCGGCTAGGAATAGCTAGGAGTGGTACCGTATGGCTTGTACTCAACATCGTGATGCAGTCGCCCTGGTAACCGGCGCTGGAAAGCGACGCGTTGGCAGCTTCATTGTGAGGATGCTCGCTGACCGGGGATACAAGGTTGCTATTCATTACCGCAGCTCGCAGCAGGAGGCAGAATCGCTCAAGCATGAGTTGGTATCCCAAGGCAAGCAGGCCGAAATCTTTCAGGCCGACATGGCGGATACCGCCTCCATTGATCAGATGTTCGAGCGGGTACTTGGGCATTTTGGGCGGCTCGATGTCCTGGTTACGGCAGCAGCGATCTGGGAGCCGACGCGTTTTGAGACGCTAACGCCCGAAAGCGTGATGGAGCACTTTCGGGTCAACGCATTGGGGGCGTTTTGGTGTTGTCGCCGTGCGGGTTTGGCCATGGTCGGCCAGCCCGAAGGCGGCGTTATCATCACAATTGGCGATTGGGCCATCGAGAGACCGTATCTGAACTATGCGAGCTATTTTCTCTCGAAGGGTTGTATTCCCACCATGACGCGGGTCTTAGCGATTGAGCTTAGTCACCGGAATCCCAACATTCGCGTCAACGCTATTATGCCGGGGCCCGTCATGATGCCAAGCCATTTGCCAGAGGAAGAGAAAGTCGAGGCCATTCGCAGCACGCTGCTGCAAAAAGAAGGAAAACCGGAGCACATCGTTTCGGCAGTGGAGTTCCTTATTGACAACGATTACGTCACCGGCGTTTGTCTTCCCGTCGATGGAGGCCGGACCATTGGTGGCTGAGACAAATGCTGCTGCCGGACGAAAACAAAGACACAGTGTTTGCCCCCGTGGAGCGACTGTGGTACCTTGTGTCACGTTGATCACGGGCCACTCATTGGCGGGGGGCAGCAGACTTTGAACTTTGTTTCAAGAGTATCTGCTTTCGGATTTCGGCAAGCGTTTTTCCCGTGGTGGACCGAGGTTTTGAGCTCGCGGGCACGTTCTGAGGGTCGGCCGTTTGATTAGAGCCGGCTTGATTCTCTTGATTCTCCTGGGATTCGTCTTTGCTGGGCTTTTCAACCCTGGGCGAGGTGGCGGTTCCAAACATCTGTGCCACATTGGAGAACAGCCCGCTGAGACCAGTTGGTTTGCTCGCAGCAGTCGCACCGGGTTGCGAAGTGACCCCCTCACCACCGGGATCTAAGCCGGTGCTGTCCTGGTTGCGATTGTCTTCCACCGGCTTTTCGGTAGTTCCCGGCAAGCTTGTTGGCGGAGGGGACTCGATTGTGCTAAACGGAACGGCAGAATCCGGGTGCGCATTTTTCATCGCGGAGGGTGGGGCGGAGGGCGATTCCGGTGGGACGAGCTCAGGTCCGATTACTTCCGGTTGCTGCAGTTGACTACTGGACGAGTCCTTTACACCTGCCGACAGTTGCTGATCTGTCGGCACAAGCGGACGAGGCGGCCAGGTGTTCCCGGGCGGTGCCACGGTACTTGGGAGTGCCGAATCGGTTCTCCCACCAGGGACCCGTGGGATTTCCAGATCGCGGGCACCGTCGGAATCGCCGATTTCTGCCCGAATTCTGTCGCGCAACTGTTCAATCCATGTTTGAACTCGCTCGCGGGTTATCCGGCGGCCGACCTGCCAATCGTTCGGTTCTTGAGGGACCAATGGGTCCTTCTCGCGGTTCCTTGCAAGAGAACGTGTTTCCCGTCGTTCCCGGAGACGCTCACGGAGACTACCTTGCGCCCTTGTTTCAGCGACCAGAAGAATCGCACCCAGCGGGGAAGACGCAGGTGTTTCGCTGTCCACGGCGTTCACCGCTATCCTTCTAGAATCGGCATGCCTTTCTCGAGACTCCGCCACGGGGATGGGCAAAATCCAAACTGATGTTACCCACAGAAGTAGTATTAGGCGTGACCGAAGAACACCCGAACTGTGGCGTAATACGTTACTCATAAAACCCATGGTCTCATCTCCGCCCCGGGATGTTTCGCTCACCAACAGCACGACAATAGTCTTTCCGCCCAGGCGGTGATCGTACTCTGCCAACCTACCACATTTCAACGAGCAAAGACAGGCTGTGTTGAGCCTGTCTTTGTGGTCCCTAACGATACCCACGGTTAATACAAAGCCGTGCCGTCATTCTAGACGATCGTTCAAGTTATTGGAGCAAACGTCGAATCTCGGATTCAAGCTCTGATCCCGTCACCTGACGTTTGACCACGCGTCCCTGGGCATCAATCAGCAAAGTGGTCGGCACGGTGACGATTCCGTATTCGATTGCCGGACGACTTTCCAGTCCTCCCGGTTCGTGAATCTGTGGCCAAGGAAGACGTGCTTCAACAAGATAGGCCTGCAAATCTTCCTTCCGGGTGTCGAGATTGACCCCGACAATGGCCAGCTTCCCGCCATATCGCGTGACGAGGTCTTTCATGATTGCCATGTCGGTCTTGCACGGTTCGCACGAACTGGTCCAGAAATGGACAATGAGGATTTTTCCGCGGTACGCTGCCACATCGACTGTTCCCCCTTGGAGATCGCTGCCTTTCAGTTCGAAAGGCTGACCTTCGCTCGTCAACCGCCGGAGGGCACCGCGGGCCTTGGCCGCTTCGGGTTCCTTGGGAAACCGCTGGATGATTTCCTGGTATGCCGCCTTGGCCGCATCGATGTCATCGGTGTATTCACGTCCGATCCCGATTTGAAGCAAAGCCTCGGCGGCATCGGGGGCAGCCGGATAGTCTTTTAGAAATTGCTCAAGGCTTGCCAGCCATTGTTTCTGCACTTCGTCGTACTTTACACCTGGCTGTTGAAGTGCCAATGCATACTCCGCTGTCAACTGCCGAAATCGCACATAGGCCGGCAAATCTTTATCGAGAGGATTCTTAACAACACGAGCGTAAAGCACTGCCAGGCGTTTGGCCCCATCGGGGTAGTTCCCAGCCTGGACAAAGGCCGTGAGGAAATCGGCCAACTGTCGAATCCACATGGCTTTATCTTCGGGACGGCTGGCCTCGGCCTCAAGGGCCTCGATAATCTCTGCCCGTTTGGCATTGAGTGCCGCCTGCTGTTCAAGCGTTTGTGCCTGCTGGGCCGCCGCTTCCAGTTTCTCGAGCTCATCCAACAACTGCTGCATCTTTTCGGAAACTTGTTGCGTGTCCAAAGCCTGGACGGGTTCCACCGACGGGGGCTTAAAGAACACGTTGTTCTGCGCCAAGACCGCGCTTTGCTCGTCCAAAAGTTGCGGAGCCGTCACCAATCGCCATGCGGAACCCACTTGGACGAGCGTTCCCAAGAGAACCTGAATCGTCCCTCGTTCCACCTCCGCGAAGGCGATGGCGTTTTCGTAGACCAGAAGATCCTGGCTGGGGCCGTCGGGCGAAGCAGGCAACAGTCCCGGGTAGTGGCCACTGAATTGCACCCACTTTACTTTTCCCAGTGCTGCCGCCTTGGCGGCAGATTGTTGAAATTGTGCCTCGACCTGTTGCAGGGTATTGGTTACCTCTTGGGCCAGAGGGCCGGTTAAGCCCAGCAATTTCAATTCATTTGGCGAAAGTAAAAGTGCCCGCAGACGTACACTATTCTTTTCCGTCAAAGCGCGGACGGCTTCATCGGCAACCTCCTCTGCGGAAATCCGTTGCCACCGATCGATGATACCATCCTGATTCGTATCGACTCCCCATTTGCCACCCGCCGTTGTGAACCAGCGGAATTGATCGATCTTTCCATCGCCGTCGCTGTCAATATCCCGGTAAACTTCCAGTCCGTTTCGGAAGTAGCACCGCGTGTCCACCCGGTTGTCCCGATTTGTATCAAGAAATCGCCTTAAGACATATCCACGCCCATCTTTGACGACCCAACCGACATAATCACCAATTTTTTCTGCTGAAATGGTACAATTGGCGATCTCCTCCTCCGTGGGAGTATCGATCTCTACCCCGGGCTGGATTGGTTTCAAGCTAAGTGTTTGAACCACGCTGGGGGGCTCTGCCCACGAGTGCGGACAAAACTGCCCCAGGGCAATCATAGCTACTAGAAAGGCAATTGCCCGAAGCACGGTTTGCTTCTTCATGTAACACCTCCGTTTGTTCCAGATCGACTGCTATTCCAAACAGCTCAGTTTTTCTACCAGTTCTGGGGGGACCGGCAGGCGAAACGCCTTGGTTCGCGCGCCCCTTGCAAACACTGCTAACAATCAAAGCTTGAGGTGCCAAAACGACGGCACCCTACGGCATCGCCGGATCGGGACAGGAGTGGTTTCTCATTTGTGGTTCTTCACTCACCCGGTAACCTGGACTTTACAGTGTTACGGGCTGCGTTACAATAGTAATTGTTCTGTTGAGAGTATGGGCAACAGGCTGTTAGCCCAGGTGAGACAAGCGCGCATAGCTCAGCTGGTTAGAGCGCGTCCCTGATAAGGACGAGGTCCTTGGTTCGAATCCAAGTGCGCGCAATGGGCGAGATCGGTGATGGTCAACGCAGGAGGGGTGACCAATTCGTATGGCGAACCGAAAGATCCCGGTTTCGCAAGGTGCAGGTTTTTCTAATCTCGGCTATCCGCAATCATTGTAATGACCGTGGGGATGTAGCTCAGTTGGGAGAGCGCCTGCTTTGCAAGCAGGAGGTCGTCGGTTCGAGTCCGATCATCTCCATTAAGTCGTTTTGCAGAAATAACTTACGTCGCGCATGATGATGCAGAAGATTGCAACTACTCAAGACTTACGTTGAATTCTTCACATCTTTACATTTCGTTGCTTCCTCGTTCTGTGCCGCAAAATGTGCCAAGAGTGTGCCGCTTTCTGTGCCGCGCCGGGCGGCTTGTCGGAAGGCCTCGTCCGTTACGTCCACGTAATGCTTCATAGCGGTTATGGACGTATTGCCTAGCCACTTGGCCACCCACGGCAAGGGATACCGGGCCACAAGATCAGTTTCGCATGACGCGCGAAGGTTGTGCCAGAGTCTCGGCCAAGGTTTTAGACCGGCGCGTTTGATGATCTTCTCCAGGGTTGTCCGAAGATTCGCGTTGCGAAGGCCGTGGGGGCCCATAGCTCGCCGCCGCATTTCCTCGGGGATGACAAATTCAGCCCCTTCGGGCGCCACCTCGAAGGCTTCCGCAAGCGCTTGCCGGACCCGGGGAAAGAGAGGGACGGCCCGCGGACCGGTCTTGGGTGAATCGACGATGAAACGGTCTTCGTCCCAAAGGATATCTCGCCACCGTAGGGCAAACGGTTCGCTGGGAGTCCGCAAGCCAGCATATCGGGCCAAGATCAGTAGTAGCCGCCAAGTCGCGTTGGGGCATTGCCGGATGACTTTCTCCACCGTCTCCGCGGACACGTAAACACGACGTTCCTCCGGGCGTCCCACACGATGGGTGACATACTCAAAGGGGTTGGCGTCAACTAACTTTTGCCGGACGGCATCCCGGAAGAACAACTTCACGTGTTGTAGTCTCTTGTAGATCGTCGTATCTCGCAAGCCGCGGTCGATTAGGTGTTGCCGGAAGGCTTGGGCCTCGTCGTGTCCGATCTTTCGCAACGGGGTATCACTGCCGAAGAATCCGATGAGATCACTGATAGGACGGCTCCATGCATCC
>JAKPII010000354.1 GCA_029549885.1 Planctomycetota bacterium | reverse complement strand
TTATTTCCGCTTTTGTGCCAATTGTCCCGGAGCAAAAACCCCCGGGGGAGGCCCTTGGGGCTCCTGCTTCTTCTCCGTCTCGCCGGTCACCACCTTGCCCCAGGATGTTCCCGTGAACTCGAATTGTTTGGGCTTGTCAGCCCGCCGACTGGGAGCCAGCGTGACCATCATGACGAACAAAAGCACTAGAATCGTAACCAGATAGCCTGGTGCCCACGAAGTTGCGCTGGTACCCTCTTGCGCCAGCACCACGAACGACAATAGATCGATCCCGGATAACGTCATATAGTCAACTCCTGAATGGGTTATTTTCCGTGCACTTCTCCACTCGATTTTACATGGTCCCCGCATTCTTGAAAACAAAGCCCGCTTAGCCAAAACGTCCGGTGACGTAAGCCTCGGTTTCAGGCAGATGCGGGGCACTGAATATCCGGCGCGTTGGGCCGTACTCAATGAGCCGTCCGAGATAGAGAAGGGCGGTGAAGTCGCTGATCCGTGCCGCCTGTTGCATGTTGTGGGTCACAATGACGATAGTATAAGTCCCTGCCAGTTCCCGAATGAGGTCTTCGATCTTATTCGTTGCAATCGGGTCAAGCGCAGAGCACGGTTCATCGAGGAGAAGGACCTCCGGATCTCCGGCCAGGGCCCGCGCAATACACAATCGCTGCTGCTGTCCTCCGGACAGTTGCATTGCGTTTTGGTGGAGGTTGTCCTTGACCTCGTCCCAAAGGGCGGCTGCCCGCAGACTCCGTTCGCAGACTTCTGCCAAAACTCTTCGATCCCGAACACCTTGGATGCGTAACGGATAGACGACATTTTCGAAAATACTCATCGGGAACGGGTTCGGTTTTTGGAACACCATCCCTGCCCGTTTGCGAATCTCGGTCACATCCACCGCGGGGTCGAAGACCGAAGTCCCATCCAGCCGGATATCCCCCTCGATGCGTACCGACTCGATCAGATCGTTCATTCGGTTAATACAGCGAATGAGCGTCGATTTTCCACAGCCGCTGGGACCAATGATTGCGGTGACCTTTCCACGCGGAATGATCATCGAGATGTTGAAGAGGACCTGCTTCGGGCCGTAGGAGAGGCTAAAGTGATCAATCTCTAAAATCGGCGTTTCTTGGGCGAATTCGGCATGAATCTCGCTTTCAAAGGGTTCGCCGCGGGCAATGGCATCCAACCGGGAAGCACCGGCCGAGAGGACCTTTGCCAACGGAACAGGCGTCCCTAAAGCCACAGGGGAGGCTGTTTCTGTTTCCGTCTGTATGAGTTTGCCTGTACCCGGACTCTCATCGGGCCACTGGTCTGGCATAAGAGTCTCCCGACGCCGTTTTCGGTGGGTCACGGCCGGTCCATCCGCGATCAAGCGGGTAAGGGGGCCGTTTGCCGTCCGCTTTTCTTCGCCGTTCATCAAGACGCGACCCTTCATTATAACCCATTCCTCGACTGCCAATCAAAGATGCGTGGCCCTCATTTCTTTTCGCAGCCGTGAGCGCAAGACCATGGCCCCCAAGTTGAGAGCGGCTACAAGCAAAATGAGTAGCAGTGTGGCAGAGAAGACCATCGGCTTGGCGGCCTCGCTGTTGGGGCTTTGGAAACCCAAGTCGTAGATGTGAAAGCCAAGGTGCATGAAACTGCGTTCCAAGTGGAGATAGGGAAACCGATGATCGAGAGGGAGCTCAGGTGCCAATTTGACGGCGCCCACGAGCATAAGTGGGGCTACCTCGCCTGCCCCTCGCGCCATGGCCAAAATGGCCCCGGTAAGAACTCCGGGCATGGCCCGTGGGAGGACGATCCGCCGGATAGTCTGCCAGCGGCTCGCCCCGCAGGCGTAGGAGCCCTCCCGCATGGATCGCGGAACAGCCGCAAGGGCCTCCTCGGTGGCCACGATGACGACCGGCATTGTCAATAAGGCCAACGTCAGGGACGCCCAAAGGATGCCACCCGTCCCAAACGTTGGATTGGGTAGCCGTGCGCTGAAAAAGACCTGGTCGATGGTGCCGCCTACAACATAGCAAAAAAATCCCAAGCCGAATACGCCAAAGACAATGCTGGGGACCCCGGCCAGATTATTAACGGCCACCCGGACTGTGCTCACCACCACTCCGGCTTTGGCGTATTCCCTCAGGTACAGTGCCGCCACCACACCGAGAGGCACAACCGCCAGACTCATGAGGAGGGTCAAAAAGGCCGTGCCGAAGATAGCCGGGAAAATTCCTCCCTCGCTGTTAGCCTCTCGCGGTTCATCGGAAAGAAACTCCCAGACGCGAGAGCCGTAAAGGGCTAGTCGCTCCCCCAAACTCAACTGATTGGCCGGATACGCACGCACAATGTCCGCCAGGCCGATGTCTTTTTCTTGGCCATCGGCGGTCCGCAACCGTAAGCCGTATTGGCTATTCTCTCGGCGAAGGCTCTCAATCTCGGTCCGCACGGAATCGTACTCTTGTTGCAACTCCGCTTCTTGCCGGGCAAATTGTTGGGCTAGTTCCTGATAGGCAGGGGAGCTTTTCCCTTCCCGCAGCTCGATGGTTCGTAGTCGCAGCCGTGATTTTTCGAGGGCGTAATTGATATCGCCCAGTGTGCGGGTTTCCAATTGGCGGATGCGTCGCCATCGCTGACGGACCCGCGGATGATGTTTCTGAAACTCTTGCCAAATTTGCTGGGGTTCCGTGGCCGTCACAGTCTCGCCAACAACAAACCCCACAGGAAATCCGTAAAAGCGACCCCAAGTGACGCGCTCGATGACTAAGGCCCAGTCGGGAAAAGTTCCACCGCCTGGTGCAATTTCGGGCAGCGCCACCCAGCGGAAGTGCTCGTTCGTTAGCTCGTAATTCCCAATCCGTATCAGTTCCCGTTTAACCCACCCGTCGTGTGCCTCCATCGCCTCGGCGTACGTGGCACGTTGATCTGGCGATAGCTGTTCCAAAAAAGCGGGGTCCGGGCGATACCATTCGGTGCGGGTGATTTCCCCAAGCACGGCCTGACCATTCCGAAGTTTAATGTGCACCACCCGTGCCGGCCAAAAGGTCCTCAGCCCATTAATCAGAATGAGAAGTAGCAGGCCGAGAATCATCGCCAGGCAGATCACCAGGGCTCCCCCGGTCAGCCAAATCGCTGGTTCCCCGTAGGCAGAAAGCAGGCTTCCTTGCGACCTAGGGCGATCGCGCCACTGGTTATTGATCTTTTCCTTTAAGGATACGACGACACTCTGCGCCATGATTGGCTCACCGGACAATCAAAAACCGTGCATGCTTAAGCATACTCCAAATCTCGAAGATCATAATCTTTTCAGAGTTGATAGGCCTTCTTGCGGAATTTCAGCCTTACCAATTCGGCCAGTGTGTTGATCACGAAGGTCATGACAAAAAGGCAAAGGGCCGCGAGAAACAACATGCGATAATGGGTGCTGTATTGCACGGCCTCGGGTAATTCCACGGCGATATTGGCGGATAGCGTTCGAAAACCGTTGAAGATGTTCCAATCCATGATGGGAGTGTTGCCCGCGGCCATGAGCACAATCATCGTTTCGCCGGCTGCCCGTCCCAGACCAATCATGAAGGCGGAAAACAGCCCACTCATGGCCGTTGGAATGACAATGCGGATCGCCGTTTGCCAAGGTGTGGCCCCTGCCCCAAGCGAAGCGGCGCGGAGGTGATCGGGAACAGCGGTAAGGGCGTCGTCCGCAATCGTGTAGATGATGGGGATAACGGCAAACCCCATCACGAAGCCAACAATAAAGGCATTTCGCTGAATATATGTCCCTAAAAATAGGCCTCGCGGATCAAGCCCTATTCCGGAAACCAATAGCCAGCCGATTGCCCACGCTAGCGCGACGGCTACGACTGCCCCCACTATGAAAAGAGCCAGTTTCAGTGCGGCCCAAGCCGTGCGAGAGATCGCCGGACGACGACCCTCGATCATGGGCTCGACCACCCGGAGCACCATCCATCCGACGGCGAGTGACGTCAAGGGGAGCAGGGGGAGAACCCAGCCTGGCTCGCCGCGGCCCATGCGGCCATCCAGCCAAGCCTTGATGTCACCGGAGAAAAGCCAGGTCTCCGCGGTGGGGCCAACCCATTGGGCCAGAATAACCCCCACCCCCGCCGCCAAGACAATAAACCAAGCGCGATAACGGCGGACGATCTGTTGCCAATTGTGAGGACAAAGATTGGTCAAATGTCCCCCCAAGAGGAGTGTGAACGGGATGACGTAAAACAAAGACAGCACTTGGAGCAATCGTGACTCGACCCATGGGGCAAACACCAACGCTGCCAAAAAACCGAGCACAACACTTGGCAATCCGGCCATCAGTTCGATGGTAGGTTTCACAACGCTGCGGACTTCTCGCGGCAGAATCTCACTTGTGTAAATAGCTGCGAGAAAGGCAATGGGGACTGCGAAGAGCATGGCGAAGACGGTTGCCTTCAGTGTCCCAAAAATGAGGGGGACAAGGCTATATTTGGGTTCAAAATCGTCGGTCCCGCCGGAAGATTGCCAAACAAAGGCCGGCTTCTCATAGCCCTCGTACCAGACCTTTCCGAAGACAGACTTCCAGGTGACACCGGCATGGGGCGCGACTAACCTCCAAAGACTTGGGTGCCCTCCAAGCACCGCGAAAACGCCGTCATCTTTAGGGGCGAGAGCGATTCCCGTAGCCGGAAGATCACGAAGCTCCTGCCCTGCGACCGGGACGACTTCACTTATGCATCCCTCCGTCACCACTTGTTCAGTGGTCGCGTGATAAACCCGAACCGTTCCGTCGGCAAAAAGGGCCGCGAAAAGACGACTTCGGTGAGAAACGCCCAAAGCGACCACCGCTCCTTGGCCCGGCCGGTACGTGTGTGCTCGGACAAGGTGGACGCCATCCGCGGTCTCCGCGTGCGCGGGTTTAATGGGAAACCATGCTGATACCGTCCCCGTGGTGCTGCCCACAATGAGCGTCATTTTCCCGATGAGGAATGATACCGCACTGATTTCGCCTTCTCCTGGCGAAAGCAACGAGACCTCTTCGGCAATCCGTGGGTTGGTAAGGTCTCGTGTATCGAGACGCAAGGTACGTCCGTTGCGCCAGATCAGATAGGTGGAGTCTGCCACGCCGGAAATCTGAAGGAAGTCGGGGATCGCGGAAATGCCCGCATCTTGAAGGTTCAACGCGCCACCGGTAAACCGAACGCTTTCCTCGCCGGTCAAAAAGTTGACTTTCTTATCGGTCCGGCCGATGTGCAGAATCCCGTCTGCCGTCAGAGCTGCAATGTTGCGCACCTCGGCCCGGAGGGAAAAGGCAAGCCGGTCCACGGCGGCCTCGCCCACGGTGACGTCGGGCTCTTCCTCGACACGAACATCCAGGCGATAGACGTTGTCAGACTGCGCAAACCAGCATTCGCCCTCACCGCTGAGGGCTTTGTTAGGAGGTTTTCCCGTCACTTGCTCGCGGATGTCGATAGGAACATCCTCCATCTGTGCGGGGGTCACCGCAACATGGACACGTGTGAATTGGATTCGACCCTGGTCATAGCCGAATGCGATATAACCCGAGCGCGTGTCCACCGCTAAAGTTCGAGGCCTACCGTGAGAAGAAAGGTCTTTTTTGAAGAGGACATCCTGATCCGCAAATTGCTGCACGATTAAATTGCCGTCCTCATCGACAGACCAGATGATCGTCATGGTTTCATCCAGACCCACGGCCAATAATTTTGCGTCGAATGGGACGGTTTGGTTACCGGATGGAGCCACCGAGCCGCCGCTCGATTCGTTCGCGCTCTGGGCGACAAAGTGAATCGGGATCAACCTTGCTGGCTTAAAGAGGGGGAGAACGACCCAGACGAGGAAAACGCAAACGCCCACCACGGCGCAGATCGTCCCGATTCCCCCCAATGTGATTAACCACCCGGCGAGGCGATCGACGAATTTTGTAGCCCATGAGGTCTTACGTCGATGGACGGTAGTCATGGGAGCGATCGGATCCTAGTCAAGACCAGTAGGCCCAGATGATTCAGACGTATGCTGGTAACAACACTCGGCCTATAGACCTACCGAGGCCAGCGACTTCTTGGCGATAACCGCCGGCACCGGGAAGTAACCGTCTTTAATAACCTCGGCCTGGCCTTGCTTACTGAAGATGAACTTGATGAACTCGGCCCGCAGGGGATCGAGCGTTGTCCCCGGCTTGTAATTGACGTAAACGTACAGAAATCTTGCCAGCGGATAATCACCCGTGTAGGCATGATCAGGCTCAGCCGGTACGAAGGGCGAGTTAGCATCGGGTGCCAACGGCAAGGCTCGGACGTCGGCCGTTTTATAGCCAATACCGCTGTATCCAATGGCGTAACGGTCACTGGCGACACCCTGGACCACCGAGGAACTGCCCGGCTGCTCTTTTACCTCATCCTTATAATCACCGCCAAAGAGGGCGTGCTCCTTGAAGAAACCATAGGTTCCCGAGGCCGAATTACGTCCATAAAGGCTGATCGGTTGCTGACTCCACACACCGGTCAAACCAAGCTGCCCCCAGGTGCGAATGTCATGGGGATAACCGCCTCGCCTGGTCTTGGAGAAGATGGCATCTACCTGCTGTAAGGTCAAACCTTTCAAGGGGTTGTCCTTGTTCACGTAAACGGCCAGCATATCGATGGCCGTGACGAGGGCGACCGGTTTATACCCATAGCGGGCCTCGAATTGATCGATCTCGGCGCTCTTCATGGGTCGACTCATCGGGCCAAATTGCGCCGTGCCGGCAATCAGAGCTGGTGGGGCGGTCGATGAACCTTTGCCTTCGATTTCGATCTGCACGTTGGGGTAGAATCGGCGGAAGCCTTCTGCCCACAACGTCATGAGGTTGTTCATGGTGTCTGATCCGACACTCTTCAGGTTGCCCGAAATCCCTTGAACGGGTTTGTAGTCCGGCAGTTGCGGGTCAACCTGAACTTGTGCCACCGACGGTGTCCACCATCCGATAAGGATGCCGAGCACCAAGGCGCCGCAAATTTTTTTCAACGTGACCATACCTCGTCTCCTCTTTATGCGTTTCGCTTGGAAAAGCCACCCATCTTGCGGGTTCGTTGCCGAAATCACGCAGATCGGATTTTTGTGTGCTCACCCATCTTGGCCCACCGTTTTAGCATGATAACCGAGAAATGTTAAGGATTTGTTAAGAGATTGTTAAAAAAGGGTTAGGACGTGCCCGGCGACTTAAGGAATATGTTTGGCTAACTTCGCCTTTACACTACTTCACATTTTGGCAGTGGAAGGCGGAAGTCCATCCGTTGACCATGTCTGTTAGGCCATTTACAGTGAGAAGAAGTCATACCTGCTTGCGGTCACCAATGGGATTTTTAGGTACATGAGCAAAAATGGACAGAGAACCGGGCGGTTTCACCGGTAGCAAGCAACATACTAGTCCCGATGGGCTTAAGCCCCGGTTAACCGGCGGGTTTGCAACTGCCAAGAGTAGATTATGTTAGCCAAACGAATCATCCCCTGCCTTGATGTAGATCGTGGTCGGGTGGTTAAAGGAACGCGATTTGTTAATCTGCGGGATGCGGGCGATCCTGTGGAAGTAGCCGCACGGTACGAAGAGGAAGGCGCCGACGAACTGGTTTTTCTCGACATTACGGCCAGCCACGAAGGCCGCGACATTATTCTCGACGTGGTTCGACGCACCGCCGAGGTTGTTTTTATGCCCCTTACGGTAGGGGGTGGAATTCGGACTCTCGACGATATTCGGCGTCTCCTCAATGCGGGGGCCGATAAGGTCTCCATTAATTCGGCTGCATGTCGTAATCCTGACTTTGTTTATCAGGCTTCTCGCAGATTCGGCAGTCAGTGCATCGTGGTAAACATCGACCCAAAACGGGTGATTAAGGATGGCCGGGAGTTTTGGGAGGTTCATATCAACGGTGGTCGAGTGGGCACCGGTTTGGAGGCCGTGGCCTGGGCCAAGGAAGTTGAAAGACTTGGGGCGGGCGAGATTGTGCTGACTTCGATGGATGCCGACGGTACGCAGAAGGGCTACGATCTTGAGATCACAAAAGCCGTGGCCGATGCCGTCACCATCCCGGTGGTAGCCAGTGGGGGAGCCGGCTGTCCCGAGCACATGGCGGATGCCATTCTCAAAGCGGGCGCGGATGCCGTTCTCGCCGCCGGGATCTTTCATTTCGGTCAATTTACGATTACCGAAACCAAGCAGTACTTGAAGCGCTGCGGAATCCCTGTGCGGCTGTAGCGATTGTGCCCGTGTTTTCCTGACGAACAATCCAGGGCATAATGGCTTGAAGAAGGCTAGAGAGACGCTGGGGTTGAGAAGTCTTAGCGCGCAGGATACGTCATGGCGCGCAAGGTGGGTATTTCGGAAATTCGGGGAATCGAGGTCACATTATGGCGACCACACAGGAAACCGTTCGTCCCGTTTTTGGGAAACGCCCGCGTAATTTGGAAATCGACAAGCTGTTTCGGGCATTGGTGAAGTTTGAAGGGAGTGACTTACACCTGAAGGTGGGACGGCCGCCGTTCGTGCGGGTTCAAGGGTCGCTTCGCCCCCTGAACTTACCGCCGATTGATGAAGACGAGATGGTGCGGCTCATTCTGCCCATGCTTGACGAGCGGTTACGCAGAATCCTCGAAGAAGAAGGCGGTTGTGACTTCGCCCATGTGGTAGATGTCGATGGCGTCTCATGGCGCTTTCGTGTTAATGTTCTCCAGCAAATGGGTTACTTGGGACTGGTGGCCCGACGGATCAACAATTACATCCCCGATTTTGAGAAACTGAACCTGCCGCCTATTCTGGAAAACCTTTGCAAATTCGATCAGGGTATGATCCTCCTAGCCGGTGTGACGGGATCAGGGAAGAGTACAACGATTGCCTCCATGCTCAACTGGATCAATCGGCATTATCGGAAGCATATCCTCACACTTGAGGACCCGATTGAGTTCACGTTCACGGAGGATAAATGCCTGATCAATCAGCGGGAAGTTGGGATTGATGTGAAGAACTTCATCATCGGCATGAAACACGCGGTGCGTGAAGACCCTGACGTGATGCTGGTCGGTGAAATGCGTGACCGCGAAACGTTTGAAACGGCGATCCAGGCCGCTGAAACCGGCCACCTCGTTTTTGGGACCATTCACGCCTCCAGCGCACCGAGTACGATTAGCCGAATTCTCGACTTGTTCCCACAGTCGATGCACAGGGCAATTCGTAGCGCGATCGCCTTCAACATGAAGGCCATCATCGCCCAGAAACTGCTGCCGTCGATTAATCCAGAGGTCAAACGGGTTCCGGCGGTTGAGATAATGATTTTTAACCCCATGGTCAAGAAGCTCATCCTGGAAGAGCAAGATCAAAAGCTGGCCGACATTATCCGGATGAGTAAAGAAGAGGGTATGCAAGATTTCACGATGAGCTTAAAGAGTCTGGTGGAGCGGCGACTGATTGATCGGGCGACGGCCTTCGAGGTTGCCCCCAATCCGGAGGCCCTGCAGATGGCTTTGAAAGGGATCGAAGTCAAGGCACCTGGGATTATTTGATGGACATCCTCATGATCAACAGCAAGAGCTTGGTTTTGCGAAGGTTGGCTTGGGTTATCGTCTTGGTTGTGATCGCTTCGGGTTGGGCCGATACCGTTCTGCTGGCCGCTCCCTGGTTTTCTCCCTGGCTAACGGTAGGTCAAGCGGGCAGTGGTTGGTCCGGACCGGGGCATTACATCAACTTCTGGAAATTTCTTGCATTTTTCCTCGTGTTTTTGTTTTGGGTTAAGGCCGGTGACTGGGTTAGTCAAGACAGTCAACGTCTGGACTTAAGACCGAACACATGGAACACCGTGATTTTTTTCGTGTTTGTGGCGGCCTTCGTATTGGGGCTGCTCATCCCGGTGTTTCCTGTAAGTTTGTTGCTCGTCCTCCTTGCGGCCATCGTACCGTTCGCAATCTATGTGGTTCAACGCAACGGTAAAGTGGGGGCTGAAGAGCGTGTTTTTACCGTATTGCATTTTAAGCAGATAATCGGCCGACTATCAGGCAAGAAGGTCGTTGTTCCGCTGTCGCCGGATGATCTTCCCCCGCCCATTCGATTTGAACCGATTGCCAAGACGCAGCAGGAAAAGAATCTACGGCTGATCCCGGCCAGGCAGCATCCGGGATATCAGGCCGCCCGCGAGTTCATTGCCCAGACGCTGGATCGTCGCGGAGAGGCCGTCGATCTGATGGTTGCCCCTACGGCCACCACTATGCGCTATATGATCGACGGTACTTGGGTGAATATGCCACCGATACCGCCGGAGACAGCGATGGGGGCTGTGGAGGTCCTGAAGATTTTGTGCGGACTTAACCCACAAGACCGTGCCAACCGTCAGCAGGGGAAACTCGATTTGAAGTATCACGACGTCCCGTTAAGTTTGACCTTCGCGTCGCAGGGCGTCACCGGTGGCGAGCGTGTCGTTATCCAATTCGTGGAGAAAAAGCCGCGATTCCGCAAGCTAGAAGACTTGGGGATGCGACCGAAACTCCAAGAGATGATTAAAAGTTTTCTCGAGACCCCTCAGGGGATCATTGTCTTTTCTGCCCCACCAGGTCATGGCCTGACGACCACGGTCACGTGTGCTCTGCTGACTGGGGATCGGTATTCGCGCGAGTGGATCAGCATCGAGGACGAACAGAAGACGTACGAAGTAATTGAAAACGTTCAGCCACACATCATTAAGGCTGAAGACCGCCAGAATCTAGAACAGGTTTTGGACAAGATTTTCCACCTTGAACCTAATGTGGTTGTTTACCGCGACGTGCCGGATGGAAAGGTCTTGGAGCGGCTGGCCCAGGAAACGGAGAACAATCGGCTGATTATCACCACGGTCCGCGCCAAGGACTGTTGTGATGCCCTGCAGAAATTGATGGCTTTGCCGCCGCCGTCGAAGACCTTTCCGGAAAAGGTCATCGGCGTTGTCAACCAGCGGGTGATGCGACGACTGTGCGACAAGTGTCGTCAGCCGTATGCTCCACCGGCAGAGTTATTGCAGCGGTTGGGGATCCCGCCAGGGCGGATTCAGGCCTTTTTCCGGCCGCGTGTTCCCACCCCGGAGGATAAGGAGGTGTGTCCGCAGTGTCAGGGGTTGGGATACTTTGGGCGTGCCGCCGTCTTCGAGGTCCTTGCGGTCAACGATAACCTGCGCAAGCTGCTGGCAAGGCGACCGGACTATGCAACCATGAGAAAGGCCGCCCGGGCCGCGGGAATGGCGACCTTGCAAGAGGAGGGCGTCTTGCTCATGGCTCAAGGAATCACCTCGTACGAAGAATTGATGCGGGTTCTTCAGGGTTGATGAGAAAAGTTTGAAGATTAGGAAAGCGAATCGTGCCATCACGTCCCTCGTGAACGCGGATGACCGAGGGCTAACAGTTGTGGAGACCGACGATGTGGCTTCTGATGCTAATTCAGATTGTTATCATTGCGGCTTGCGTGGGATTTCTATATCGAGAGGGGATGTGGGGTAACTTCATTCGGTTCGTGAATGTTCTGTTTGCCGCTGTTTTGGCAACGAACTTCTTTGAACCCTTGGCCAGGATCTTGGAAGAACTAATAAGTCCCAAGTTGACCTACTTTTATGATTTCCTGGCTTTTTGGCTGGTGTATGCAGTATCGTTTCTTGTCCTGCATGTGGCCACGGCCGCGGCGTCCCGTGTAAAGGTCCGTTTTAACCATTACCTTAACATGGGTGGCGGAATTTTCCTCGCTTTGGTTATTGGCCTAACCATGTGCTCCGTGTTGAAGTTCTCGCTGCACCTGGCCCCTTTGGGAACAAAGCCTTTTTTGGCCTCCGTCGTCGATGAGGATGGGGATCCTCTCGGGGCTCAGTGGGCGGGGATCATGCGGGGGCTAAGTTCGGGCGTCTTTTCGCGGAGTGTGGCAGCTGAAGCAGAAGGCATTTACGGCGGCTCGGTTGCCAAGTTCCCGGGTGCCAAGAATATTTTTGAAGTTTACTTGGAACGGGCGAAGGCGTTGGAGGCCCAGGTGAACAATGGTGGTGGCTTTACCACCGAAGGGGCTCCTCCGCGGTAATGATCTGTGCTGATCGTAGACGTGGCTGGTTAACTTGAAAATGGGTACCGAGTGTGGGGCCATGACAAGGTAAGAGATGAGGGAGATGGCAAATTGAACGCTCGCGATGCCCAACATCCTGCGGTGGAAACGGTAGTTCCCGAAGCGGCTGCGTATCAGCCCCTAAGTGTCGCGGCTGTCGTGGCACTGCTGCTGGGGTTGGTGTCTTTTACGGCCTTGTTAACCCCGATCCTTTGGGCGGTGGCTTTTGCAGGGGTAGTGGTCAGCATCTTTGCCTGGGTTCGTATTCACCGATTTGATCCACCATTGACGGGCAAAACCGCCGCCATTATAGGATTGGTTCTCAGTCTGTTCAACTCTGCGGCCGGGCCGGCCCATTGGTACGTGCGGCGAACCATGCTGGTCCAGGAAGCCCGGCAGGTGGCGGAATTGTTCCTCGATTTCCTGAAACAGAATCAGCCCCATAAGGCCCATCAGTTGAGTCTAGCGGCGGCCCAGCGCTCCCCACTGGATGATAACCTCTGGACGAAGTATGCCCCGGGGACCAGTGCCCGAAAAGACCTCGAGGATTTTCTCGATCGGAGAGAAGTTCGCGCGATTATTCTCTTGGCGAAGGATCCCCGGACATTGGTTCGCTTTTTCGATGTGGAGGGGGTTTGGCGGGAGAATGACGAGGATCGGGTAGCGCTCAGCTATGCTGTCACCTACGTCGATCCCCAAGATAAGAAGCGAACGTTCTTTGTGGAGATCGCTCTCAATCGCTATTCCATGAGGACGCAGCCAGTCTCTGACTGGTATATTAGCAACATTAGTAGTTTAACGCCGCCGCGAACTCTTGAGGCGGAGAAAGCGGCCTGGGACGAAAAGCAGAAAAAGCAACGTCCTTTGGCCGCCAACCCCGATGATGAGACACCGGAGCCGATCGAGTAAAGAGACCACGAGTTGGGCAACCTTGGTGTGGCCTAAAGTGGTCTCCCAACGGGTCGTGTAAGGACTGTGGTGATTCCCAAGAGCAGGGGAGGATCATGATCATGACCCTTTCGGAAGAATTGGAACGGCTCCATCGCCTTCACGAGTGTGGTGCATTGACTGATGAGGAGTTCGCGGCCGCAAAGGCCCAGCTTCTGAAAAACAGCGCGGATTT
>JAKPII010000339.1 GCA_029549885.1 Planctomycetota bacterium | reverse complement strand
GAGGTCATGAGTTCGCCCGCATCGCTATTATCGGGGACAAACTCTACCTAAGGACGTTTAACGATTACTGGTTGACGGAACAATGCCGTAAGTTTCCGCGGGAGATTCCACACCGATTTGACGGAGAAAGACTCATCCTTGCCGCTGAAACTGCCGACCTTCAGTCATTCGTGCTCAAATTCGTTGATGACCCAGTCGCCTTTGGGGAGAGGGACGTCCCGCTGACCAAAGTGGGCGGAATTCCTATCCAGGCCTCGGGACTGGCCAGCAAGAAGTACCGGACATTCAACTACTGGTACGAGGTCCGAATGGCTATTCATAGTGTTTCCATTTCGAAAAACGACGCGCCTGAAGAGGTAGCTGCTACGCTCGAAGATTTGTCGAAGTCAATCTCCGATCTACCAACCTTCGGAGTCGATCTCGAGGCTGTGGAATGCGCTACGACTGCCATCCGAATGTTAAATTCCTCCGCTGCATTCGTTCGGGAGTACAACGACACTACAAAAATATTCTTTAAAGGCTTCTTTTATGGACTTACTGGCGATCCGTTGGGTGGTGTGAGGGAAGTAACGGAGCAGCTGCAGCAAATCCAGCAGCAGGTTTCAAGCTGCCAAGCGCGGTTTGACAGGGCCCGGGTAACGTTGACGGACCGTTATGAGATTGAATTCCCTGCCATCAAGTTCTGATAAATAAATCTAGTCTCTCGAAATACGTTTGGCTCAGTGTTGAACCATTTGCTATATTAGCCGGCTGGCGTCTTCTCGGTTTCTGGTACTGCTCACTCAGGCGGTGGGTGTTCCTGAGCGTTATCGTTACAATTGTGTCACCTTTTGTCGTTCCCATCCGAGACCCAACCTTCACGCGGATACCCATCCTGTCATTTCAGCTAAAGACGCGACGCTCTTTGTCCCACACGATTCCCTGCGGGAAAAACAGCTTGTGGGCCGCAGCACCAGGGGATAGTTGCGCAGACTCGCGTAGCCGCCCTAGATGTAGAAGGCGTGCCCGGGGAAAACTCCCGCGCGAGCTGGCGGAACCAGGCGTACAGGAGCCGGTTGAAGTGGTCGTCGCCCCCTCACCCTGCCCTTTCCCAGTGGGAGAGGATTCGAACGGGGGCAGCGGCCGGTCCTCGGCCCGCGCAGTCGCTAGATCGTTCGCTACACAGACCGGTATCTTGCCCAGCTTCTGGTCAGTCTTCTTGCGCATGCAACCGACAATGACCACCCCGCGGTATCCATCACGATGGGCTGTTTGAACCCGAATTCCCGACTCGATTGGGCTATGTTCTCCACGGCTTGATCGTTCTGTCGGCGGGTCTTGTCGTTGGGCTGCATGCGAATGAGTTCCCAAATTTCGATCTTCACGGGCTATTTTCTCGCGTCAAGAGTGAGGACCATCGAAAAAACACTCGACCGGTTCGGTCCCATTTCCGCTCGTCCCATTGGACGGATTTGGCAGTAAGTATCTAAGAACTAATCAGTCTCTCGTACACGGCCACGCTTCTGACTGTCCATAAATAGAATAATATGATGTGCTAGTTTAACACGAAACTCCGCAACTCTTTTATGTGTCATACGTTACGTCTCCGGTGTTTCCTGCATCGCGCTGGGCTGTGGGGGGGCGGGGGCAACGATCCCTTCCGGATCGCCGGTTCCCGCACTTTCATGTAGTATCTGCAGCATCCGGAGCATACGACGCGCTGGCCCTTCTCGGGCCGCAAGGTATGGTCGCGGCAGCCGTTGATGTGGCGAGCCGTGATCTGCTTAACCACGGCGAAAAGCGAGCGGCCCCGCCGGCCTTGGAACTGGAAGCCGTCGGCCAGGACTACGACCCTAATTGCTCGGCCAGTTGCAACCTACCGCGAAAACTGGCCTTACGTCGCGTCGGGGAAACGCCGCTCCCTGGCGGTCGCGGCTCGGAAGAGTTCAAAAACCCGGGGAATGCGGCACATCAGCAAGCCGCTGGACACGAACCAGCGGTAAACGACTTTTTCCTGGCCCGCT
>JAKPII010000329.1 GCA_029549885.1 Planctomycetota bacterium | reverse complement strand
GGTGTGGTGGCGTAGGAATCTCCATAACAGCCGAAATGACAGTTGACGTCCTCCAGCGTCAGCCACAGGATATTCGGCCGGGTCGCTGTAGGTTTAACCTCCCCTGCATTGACAACACCTGATTGGAGACTTGTGTGTCTATCCTGCTCTGCGAGCTCGGCACCAATCGTGGTCTGGCCTATCGCAACCAAACTCACAATAATAATCAAGAATATCCTTGGCCAAAATGACAGCCCAATGCCTGCATGACGTTGCCGATCCATGTGGTCGTTCCCCCTCCGGCTTCTCCCTTTTGCTCCCGTAAATCCTAAGTCTAAGGCAAGAAACCTCAGTCAAAGGCCCTGACAAACGTTTCCGCTCATCTCATCCGGACGTGACCCACCTCAAGCTCTTGTGATCCACCGCACCTAACAATACAATACCGGCGGTCGTGCCGTGAGTAAACCGCCGAGAGGACATGGGTTCCGCTTTCTCCAAGGCTATCGCAGGATTACCAGATCATTTTTCAGTTCGGAGGAAGGCGCTGTCATTTCCAGGGCGAACAGCCGTGTGATTTGAGTATCCTTCTTGGTAGTATGTGCTAAGAGACTATCCTATCACGTCCCCTATCCCGTTCGGCGAGAGAGGGGCCTGGGAACTGGCTTGAATCGCTCCTGTTTTTTTCCATCGAGTCCAACGTGGGTTTACCCTCACCTCAACCCTCTCCTAGAGGGAGAGGGAACTTTGGGTTGGGCTTTAAGCCGCGGATGAGTTCAAGTGAGATCTGATTGACGAAGATTTCCGGTAGTAAGGCGCTAGGACAATGGATTTCTCACCACGGCTTGCCGACATCAAACAGCGGTTGTTTCCATTCCCGCTGGAGATTTGGGACGGACACACTCATCTCCTTGGATTACCCGGCAAGACGCCCGAAGAGCGGCTCGAACGCCTCTTGGAGTGTGCATCGCGCTTAGGGATTGGCCGGGTATGCGTTTTTATGGGCACGAAGTGGCAGTTCGATCCAACACCCGAGGAGCTGCGGGAAGCCAACGAAGAGGTCCGCCGGGCCGTTGAGCGGTTTCCCACGCGGGCGTTTGGTTTTGTGTACGTGAACCCTAATCATCAGGTGGCGAGCCTAAATGAAATTCGTCGTCATGTTCGCGATGGTCCCATGGTCGGCGTCAAGCTCTGGGTAGCGCGCCGCTGTTGCGATTCGGCCCTTGATCCTATTGTAGCTTTGGCCCATGACTGTGACGCTGTTGTCCTACAGCACACATGGATTAAGACCACAGGCAATCTCCCGGGAGAGTCCACCCCTCATGATCTGGCGTGCTTAGCCCGACGCCACCCCGACGCTGTCTTTATTGCAGCCCACAGTGGCGGGGGTAATTGGGAGATCGGGCTACGAGCCTTTTGCGAAACACCCAACGTCTACGCCGAACTAAGTGGTAGTGATCCGACCTCGGGTTTTACTGAAATGGCAATGCGACTTCTTGGTCCCAGGCGAGTCATCTTCGGAAGCGACGCCCCTGGGCGAAGCTTCGCAACGCAGTTGGGGAAGGTCTTGGGAGCCTCAGTTGATGACGACACCAAACGACTCATCCTGGCAGATAATCTCAAGAAACTCCTGGCTCCCATTCTGAAGAAAAAGGGAGTCCCTGTATGACCGATCCGCACTCGGTAACCCGTCGTGGTTTTCTCGGTTCGTTGTCCGCGGGCGGCATTATGGCGGGGCCGACGTTACTGCATTTTGCTCAGGTCACGGACAGTGAACCACAAGTTGCTTCTTCCTATCGGCTGATCGATACCCATGTTTATCTTTTCCAATGGCCGTTTCGTCTAATACACAGTGCAGAGACCGCGGAATTGGTTAGGTCCCTCAAGAACGCAGGGGTTACCTGCGCATGGGCGGGAAGTCTCGAATCGTTACTGCATAGGGATATTGCATCGGTCAATGCGCGACTTCACGAGGAATGCCGCAAATATGGCGATGGCTTTCTGGTGCCATGTGGGACGATCAATCCCATGTTGCCGGACTGGACCGAGGATTTTCGCCAGTGTGTTGAAAACTACAAGATGCGCGTTCTCAGGCTCTTTCCAGGATATCACGGTTATACCCTCGACATACCGGAGGTGGGACGACTCCTAGCCTTAGCGCACAAGTGTGAAATCGGCATCCAAATCACCATCGAGATGGAGGATGTTCGTGCCCAGAATCCACTCTTGCCGGTGAAGCCCGTTGAGGTAACGCCCTTGGGCCGTTGGCTGGAGGATTTTCCCGCCCTCCGGCTGATGTTGCTCAATTGCCACCGTGCAGTTCCACCACAGCAACTGGCTAAACTCGTTACAATAGGATGGGTTTATGTCGATCTAGGCATGCTGGAAGGAATCGCCGGATTGGAACGGCTAACAAGTGTAATCCCCATCGAGCGAATATGCTTTGGTTCTTTTGCCCCAGTGTTCTATTTTGAGTCGGCCTTGCTCAAACTGGCCGAGTCCCATTTGCCCGGGGGGAGTTTGGACGCCATCTGTTATCAAAATGCGGAAACATTCTCACACCGGCAACCGCCGTATCCACGTAAAGGCGGCTTTCCGATGCCTTACCAAAGGACTTGCGCGGTTTGGCTTGCCAGTTCCGGATAGCCAATCTCAGCCTCTGCCCGCGCGCCGAGTCCGTTATACTTGATGGTGGACCCTTGTGTGGTTCGGCAAAATCATCATCACTGCTGAGGTGTTTCATGCCATCTCTTATTTTGGAACAAATTACCAAGACTTACGTGACATCAGCGGAACCGGTCGAGGTCCTCCGGGGCATCGACCTTTCAGTGCCATCAAGTGACAGCTTGGCCATTGTGGGACCGAGCGGCTCGGGCAAGAGCACCCTCCTCAATATCATCGGCGGGTTGGATCGGCCGACGAGTGGGCGCGTCATTGTGGATGGAGAAGACATCACGCGGATGTCAGAACTTTCGTTGTCAAAGTTCAGGAATCAGAAAATTGGATTTGTGTTTCAAGATCATCACCTCCTTCCTCAGTGCTCCGTCTTAGAAAATGTCCTGATCCCCTCGCTGGCACAAGGCAGACCAAGCAAGGAACACCTCCAATGGGCAGAATACCTTTTGGAGCGAGTCGGCCTCTCGCATCGAGCCCACCATCGACCATCAGAACTCTCGGGCGGGGAACGGCAGCGGGCCGCCTTGGCAAGGGCATTGATCCTTCGCCCTGTCCTTATCCTCGCCGATGAACCGACAGGGAACCTAGATTCTGTTGCGGGACGCAAGGTGGCCGAACTGTTGCTGGAACTTCAGGCCGAAAACCAGGCCATATTGATCACCGTTACTCATAGTCCATTCGTTGCTTCCATGATGTCGCGCCGCTTACATCTTGAAGACGGCCGCCTCGTCGAGAGACCGCAAAACGTTTCGCTTACATCCAACCAGTTATGAGATAAGTCACTTTTTTCCAGCGCACATCAACATCAGCGTTCTGATATAGTTAGCCAGCACGCGATGCTATGCCCTGATTTGCGAGAGCAAGTCTGTCAATAAACGAGCACACCGGCCGACTAGATCTCTGGTTGCCACTCGCCGTACACCTTGCTTGGCAAGCCAGGTAAAGCGAGAAGCCGACCTTGGACAATTTGGGTTCGTTGTATTCTGACCATAATCTCGTTAAACTATCGGCCACACAGTGGACACGTATCGTGTCGAAAGTGCATTCTCAGAATCCTAACAATGTCACCGATCGTTGGAGGTGTAACATGAGCTGGCTTCGGTTGGTCTTGTTTGTGGCTGTGCCCTTTATGGGCAGTCTTCTTTATGCATTAGAGGCGCCATCAGTCAATTACGACGAGAGCAAGGTGCCCGCGTATACCTTGCCCGATCCGCTTGTCTGCGAGGACGGGACGGTGGTTCGCGACGCCGCCACATGGATGCAAAAGCGTCGGCCAGAACTGCTGCAACTGTTCCAAACCCACGTTTATGGCCGGTCTCCGGGCCGCCCTGCAGATTTGTCTTTTGTTCTTAAAAGTCGCGACGACAATGCCCTGGGGGGTAAAGCTGTGCGAAAGGAGGTCCGGATTCATTTCTCGGCTAAGAAAGATGAAGGCCCTGGAATGGATCTTCTCATCTACTTGCCAAAAGAGGCGCCCCGACCGGTGCCCGTGTTTCTTGGCTTGAACTTTCGGGGAAATCATGCGGTCCATCCCGACCCAGCGATCTCAATTCCAACGAGTTGGATGCGACCCGGCGAAGGTGTCGTCAATAACCGTGCCACCGAGGCAGGCCGTGGTACGGCGGCCAGTCGTTGGCCCATCGAGATGGTTTTGGAACACGGCTACGGTGTTGCCACGGCTTACTACGGGGACATTGATCCCGATTTCGACGATGGATTCCAAAACGGTGTGCATCCGCTCTTTTACAAAGAGGGTCAAACCAGGCCCGCACCCGACGAGTGGGGTTCGATTGGGGCCTGGGCATGGGGACTCAGTCGCGCCATGGACTACTTTGAGACCGACGATGACATCGACGAAAAGCGCGTAGCCGTCCTAGGCCATTCGCGTTTGGGCAAGACGGCTTTGTGGGCGGGCGCGCAAGACGAACGCTTTGCGATTGTCATTTCCAACAATTCAGGTTGTGGAGGAGCGGCCCTAAGCCGCCGGCGTTTCGGCGAAACCGTCGCGCGAATCAATACCAGTTTTCCTCATTGGTTCTGCGACAATTTCAAGAAGTACAACAACAATGAGGACGCCTTACCGGTGGATCAACATGAGCTGATTGCCCTGATAGCTCCGCGACCCGTCTATATCGCCAGTGCGACGGAAGACCTTTGGGCTGATCCCCGCGGGGAGTTTCTCGCAGCCAAGGGCGCAGATCCAGTGTATAAACTCCTAGGAACGGAAGGCCTACCCGTGGAAGATATGCCCCCGCCAGACCAACCGGTAATGGGTCGTATTGGTTACCACTTGCGAACGGGCAAACACGATATCACAGCGTATGACTGGGAACAATATATCAAATTTGCCGATAAGCATTTCGGGCGTACGACATCCAAGGTCGAGTAGGACGAGATTCGGGTTCAGCCTTGGATGTAATCCTTCATGAAACGATTCTCGAGCATAAGGTGCTCGAGTTGGGCCTTTACCGCATCCCCGATCGAGATAATTCCGACTAATTGCCCATCCAGGACAATCGGAAGATGACGGACACGATGAATCGTCATAAGTTGCAAGGCGTGTGCGACCGTGTCGTCCGGCTGGGCTGTAATGAGGTTCCGCGACATGACTTCCGAAACACGGACCTCGCTTAGCGGGCCCGTGGAATAGGCACGTCGCCGCAAGATATCGCGCTCGGTGATGATGCCCAGGATTTTTTCACCCCGGTCTGGATCACGGTGGCACACAACTAGCGCACCGATGTTGTGTTGGACCAATTCTTCGACAACGTCCTGCAAGGTAGCATCGGGATCAATCGTATAAACGTGACTTCCCTTTGCCAGCAGGATTTCTTTTATCGAAGTTTTGCTAACCTCTCCCGTCTGACTCATCATGGCCGACCTCCCGGTCCAAAACCTCGGACTGCTGGTGGAGAGCTGGCGTCGCGCGCCAGTTCCAACAGACTAAAATGCCACCTCGATTATTCAACCCGCCAACTGAGAAGTCAAGTCGCTCGCCGTCTGGCACCCGGCCAAAGGCGGCAACAGAGACCATTAAGGACTAGAGGGCGTCTCGACCGGTGGAAGAGTAGTCAAGCCCGTCACACCCTGTGCATGACAGGGCCGTCCAAATTTCCCCCTACCGCGAGAATATCGCCCACCGGTGTTGGGCCCGGAGTTGCACCGCTTTCGGCCAGTGGCCTGTCTTCCTGCCATGGGTCCGCACTGGTGCCTTTACTTTGGTGGGCAGCAGTTTCTAGGTGTTTTATCCGTGAAACGAGCGCGTTAAAGTCGTCTGCAAAACTGCGCCAAAAATCTCCCTTCCGGAATCTTAGAGGCTCCACATCCTGGCCCGCAGCGAGGCTTCTGACTGATTGCCGCAACCGGAGTAGGGGCCCCACAAATTTGTTGCTCACGCGAATCACGTCAATGACCACGATCGGGAGCACAACAAACGAGGCCGCCAAGGCAGGGCCGATGTGGAACCATAGCTCGCCGAGATGCCGATAAAAAGGTCGGACCGGACCGCTAACGACCCGCCAGCAGATGAGGATTAGCACCACCGTGGCAATGCACATCCCCCAATAGACGATCACCCGGAGTGCTAACTGCGTCTGCAATTCCGGATCAACAAAAAACCGTATGCGGGGCGTCGGGTGCTTATTCATAGCAGAACTTTCTTCGCTTGTCCCTCTAGGTGCGACGTTCATATCCGCGGACTTTCATTGTCCCCCCTTTTAAGGAGCCTACCGCAAAAAGTCCCCCTCTCCCTCTGGGAGAGGGTTGGGATGAAGGCAAGCGGACGTCGGAATCGATTGAAAAAACCGGCAGCGATTCGAGCCACCCTCACCCCCGACCCCTCTCCCGCCGAACGGGAGAGGGGAGATCAGGGATAGGCTCTTAATTAAATGTGCCCCAAGTGGCATAATATCTCTTGGAAAATATAGGTCACGATGATACCGTCAAGCGGCTCGCAGATTAGATTGGCTTATCGCAAGAAATGAAAACCACCATCTTGACGGACTGTGGTTCCCCGCCAAAAACAGCCCACCTGCCCGATCGTTCGTCTGGCCTATAATCAGATATCAAGCTACATTCCCCTTACGACACGCGGTCAACGTAAAAGTATGTAAAACGATAATAATAGTGCACTATGTCTATTGTTGCCAAACTTCCCATTCCTTCACACGTCTGGATTAGTCGCTGGAAGCCTATTCTTAGGCGGATTTGTGAACTTGAGCCTCAACTCCAGTCGCTTCCCGACGGCGATCTCCGCAAACGAAGTTTGGCCCTCCGCTATCGGGCCCGCAGCGGCGAACCACTGGGACATCTCTTGGTTGAAGCCTACGCCCTTGTCCGCGAGGCAGCGCGGCGGAAGCTCAATATGCGCCATTTCGACGTCCAAATCCTCGGTGGTATCGCCATGTTCCACCATGCCATCGTGGAAATGCAAACGGGCGAAGGCAAGACGCTAACGGCAACACTACCAATGTACCTCTACGCCCTGGCTGGTCGCGGTTGTCACCTGGCCACTGTTAATGACTATTTGGCGAGGCGCGACGCCGAGTGGATGCACCCGATTTACGAGTTACTGGGGCTTTCTGTGGGTGTCATTCAAACACAGATGTCGCAAGCAGAGCGACGTCGGGCATATGCCGCAGATGTGACTTACGGAACGGCTAAGGAATTTGGCTTCGACTTTTTGCGCGATCGCCTTCTCTTGCGGCGGATACGGGAAGGACAAACTGACCTGATTGGTGCCATGCTCGAGGGAAACCACAGCGAGATGGATGAGAAACCGGTCCAACGTGAGCCGTTTTTCGCCCTCGTGGATGAAGCCGACAGCATCTTGATCGACGAGGCCCGGACCCCGCTGATTATTAGCGCGCTACCCACGGAGGAAGAAAGGCTGGCGGTGGAGTGCTACAAATGGGCTGCGCAGGTAGCCCACGAATTCGTTGAAGATATCGACTACGAGTATGACCATGAGAAAAAAACGGTAGAACTAACCCGCGAGGGCCGTCGCAAGGCCCGCGCGCTCCCCAAACCTGAGGCAATGGCATCGGTGGGGATGTTTCACATTTATGAGTATGTGGAACGGGCAATTAAGGTTGCTCGGGACTTTATCCGCGATCGCGACTACGTGGTCAAGGATGGCGAAATCGTCATCGTTGACGAATTCACCGGACGCCTCGCAGAAGGGAGAAAATGGCGGGACGGAATCCACCAGGCCGTGGAGGCCAAAGAAGGTGTGGAGGTCACCATTGCCACGGGGCAGGCCGCCCGTGTTACCGTGCAGGATTTCTTCTTGCGCTACCGCCATTTGGCAGGGATGACGGGTACAGCCAAGGACTCTGCATGGGAATTGCGAAGTATTTACAAGTGTCCCGTGATCGTCATTCCGACGAACCGGCCGGTGATTCGCAAACGGCTTCCCGACTTGGTCTTTGGAACGCAAGAGGCCAAATGGCAAGCGGTGGTTGATGAAGTCTGCGAGATGCACGCGATCGGACGGCCTGTGCTCATCGGAACCCGCTCGATTGACAAGTCTGAGCACCTATCCAGGTTGCTCCACGAGCGAGGCATTGATCACCAGGTCTTGAATGCCCATCACATCGAGGAAGAAGCCAAGATCGTAGCGGAAGCGGGGCAACGGGGGCGCGTCACGGTTTCCACCAACATGGCAGGGCGGGGAACCGATATCCGTCTCGGCCCCGGCGTTGCGGAATT
>JAKPII010000300.1 GCA_029549885.1 Planctomycetota bacterium | reverse complement strand
CCATGAATCAGGCGATGCGCAACGGCCGGAATCTCTTCAGGTGAAGCCACAAAGTGCAACTCCTGGAGGAGACCCAGGGCTACCGCGACCGCATCACGGTACTTTTTAGAGGAGGACGTACGCTGCGCCACGACGGTATCGCCTTCTCGAACTATTATCTGGGCACCATCGGGCTGGGCGTTGAAGTCCACCAATCCCCGCACGGTAGGAACAAGCGTCTCCCAATCGAAAAGGCCAAATTTGACGCTGCTTGAACCAGCGTTTACGACCAAAATTTTCATGGAATGAAACCGGAAATCTCAGTCTTGGGCCACCATTAAGACCACCCTGCTATTGTGACAAAGCCTTAACAGCTTGCTTGAGTGCCTCCCGAGCAGATCGGCTGTATTCCACGTCAAGCCAAACGATTCTCCCGGAACCGTCCAAAAGATACAAACAGGGTGGCTGATGAGCCGAAAATTGGCGGAAAAACCCACCATCGGTGTCAACCAAAATTGTGAAATTCGCACCGGATTCTTGGATGATCTTTTCGGTTTCCTCGGATTTTGGGCCCACATGGATGCCCAGAACGGCCACCCCTTGATCGCCAAATTTTGACTCAATCTCTGACTGCATGTCGCCAAGCAGGTTAACCGCATTCAAGGCGGCGTAGCGGTCAGCCCCACTGGTCCAGAAGACCAAGACGGTTGCTTTTTTCCCGAAGAGATCGCTGATTTGCTGCGTGCCACCGCTTAACTGCGATAGTTCACCATGGGGAGCTGAATCACCCACAAATAGATTGCATTTGGCCCGGTCAATCTCCGCCATAACCACCTTGGGGATTTCTACTGGTTGACTACTCTCTTCGGATCGTCCTGGAGCGACGGATTCGGCGACAGGTGCTGATGGGTTCATGGGCTCAACGGGGTTCTCGCTGGGAGCACTTCCGGAACCCTGCTGGGCTGCCGCCACATTTGTTTGAGATTCTTGCGGGGCTTGTTTCTTCGAACAGCCGGTGACAACTAGGGACCCGACTAACAAAACGACGGCCAGTCGTTGTCCAAGGATTTGCGCAGTTTGCATACCTGGCGACTCCTATCGTTCGACAAATGAAAGAGAACAAGCACCGTTGTTACTTTTCAATTTTGATCCCCAGTTCACGCAGTTGTTTCGGATCGACCTCACTAGGAGCACCTGTCATCAAATCTACAGCCCGCTGCGTCTTAGGAAAGGCGATGCAGTCCCGAATCGAGTCCACCCCGGCGAAGATCGCCACCAACCGATCCACGCCAAGGGCGATCCCACCGTGCGGCGGTGCCCCGTATTGCAGCGCCTCCAAGAGAAAGCCGAAGCGATCTTTGGCCTTTGCTTCATCGATACCTAGCAACTGAAAGACTTCCTGCTGTAACTCGGAGTCATGAATACGGATGGTTCCCCCGCCGACCTCGGTGCCATTGAGCACCAGGTCGTACGCCTGGGCGCGACACTTTCCCGGATCTGTTTTCAAAAGTTCGCGGTCTTGGGGGCGCGGGGCTGTAAACGGGTGGTGCATGGAGGTCCAGCCGCCTTCTTCTTCGTCGATGGCAAACATGGGAAACTCAACGACCCAGGATAGGTGCATCGCACGTGGATCGTACAACTTCAATTCTGCACCAAATCGTTTTCGCAAACCGTACAACGCCTTACAGGTAATTTCAAAATCGTCGGCCACGAAGAGTAACAAGTCGGTGGGTTGTGCACCCATCTTGGCCCGAATTGCCTCAAGCTGTGATGCCGTGAAATTCTTGGCCACCGTGGAGTTAAGCGTGCCTTCCGGTTCGACGCGGAACCACACGAGTCCCTTTGCCCCGAAGTCCTGCTTAACCCATTCGGTCAACTCGTCGATTTGCTTGCGGGAATAACGATTGGCGCCACCGGGCACTGTTATTCCCCGCACACGTTTACTATTTTCTGCCGCTTCTCGAAAGACCCTAAAATCGCACTCCGCGGCGATAGCCGTAATGTCCGTAAGCTCCATGCCAAATCGCAAATCGGGGGCGTCGTGGCCAAAGCGTTCCATGGCCTCGTCATAAGTCATTCTCGGCAGGGGCAACGTAAGTTCTTGGCCCAGAATCTCGCGGAACAAGCGGGCCATCAGACCCTCGACAATACCCATGACATCGTCCGCTTGGACGAATGACATTTCCAAATCGAGCTGAGTGAACTCCGGCTGCCGATCTGCCCGTAGGTCTTCATCGCGAAAACACCGGGCAATTTGCATATAACGGTCGTAGCCCGCGACCATTAGAATCTGTTTGTAAAGCTGAGGAGACTGCGGAAGTGCGTAAAACGTTCCCTTTTGAATTCGGCTAGGGACAAGGTAGTCGCGGGCTCCCTCGGGCGTGCTTCGGCCCAACATGGGCGTTTCGACTTCGATAAATCCATGCTCATCAAAATAATCTCGCATCACCTTGATCATCCGATGCCGCAAAAGCAAAATTTGTTGCATCTGGGGCCGGCGGAGATCAATGTATCGATACCGCAGGCGCACCTCTTCCCCAGGCAAATCCGGAGTCGACGGCAAGAAAGGATGAACGTTCGCCCGGTTGAGGATACAACACTGTTCTGCCCGAACCTCGATTTCTCCCGTGGCCAATTTAGGGTTTTCCGTGCCCTCGGGGCGGCGTTCCACGAGACCCGTTACCTGAATCACATACTCCGGACGAAGCGAGCGGCCAATTTGGTGCAATTCTTGACCATTGTCGGAGGAAAAGACAATCTGCGTCTTTCCGTAACGGTCTCGAAGATCGACAAAGACTACGCCCTTATGATCGCGATATGTATCAACCCAACCACAGAGGGTCACATGTTGCCCAATATGGGAGGTTCGCAACTCGCCACAGGTATGCGTTCGTAACAAAGCGCTAGCTCCTTTCTATACAAGAGGCAACCGAACACGCGACTTTTGGTGATTTGCCCAAAACCTCTAAGTAGCCCACATACGCCAGCAGCTACAGTATCATCTTTGCGTTTGGGCCTAGTCGCGCACTCACTGGGTGCGTTTGAAATCGACGCAAAACCCCTATTTTAGGCTCTGGAGGGGCGTTTTCCTAGATGAGTAGTGTCGGGGCTCAGGCCATGGCAGGGGTCCGTTCTACGGCTACAAACCCTAAAACCTGCGCGGCGGTTCAGCCACCCAGTATGTCTCTGGTTCAGACAAGCCAGCCTGCACTATAATAGTGCACAATCAGAAACGTCCTAATCTCGCGTAGGATTATTGGAAATTCGGAGATCAATGAACGGCCTTTTGGGGAAGGGATGATCCCGCTCTTCTTTGGCCACCTTTGGTAGAAAGACGTGCTGGGAGACGGAGAAAATTGGCAAGACTTTTTGCGAAATTTGGCTTCGCATCGTTGGCGAAGATTGACCCGTGAAGAATTAATTGAGGTCAGATATGGCTGGGCTGTTACAAGCCGAGGGTCCGGATCGAGGGAAAATCTATCCGATCGAGAAGAACTGTGTGATTCTCGGTCGGCATCCGAACTGCGATATTGTTTTGGAAGTCGGAGCTGTCAGTCGCCAGCACGCGCGAATCGTCCAAACGGCGTCGGGCTTTTTCCTGGAGGACCTTAACAGCAGAAATGGGACCTTCCTCAACGAGCAGCGCGTTCACGGCCGTCAACCATTGAAGGATGGTGACCGCATCAGAATTTGTGACTTGGTCTTTTCTTTTTTTGAAGCTGCGCCACCAAAAAAAGAAGGCAGTGAGACCGAAATAACTGACGCCGCATGGGTTGACGATGAGGAACGGTTTCGACGCGATTCAACAATTGTGTCACGATTCGACGTGACGGCAACAGGGAGCCGAGTTGAGGTCAATCCCGAAGCGAAGCTCCGTGCGCTGATGGAGATAAGTCAAAATCTGGGCAAAGCGCTATCGGTTGACGAGGTCCTCGACAAAATCTTGACCAGCCTTTTCAATGTCTTCACCCAGGCTGACCGGGGATTTATCATCCTGGTTGATCCTCAGACGGGTAAGTTGGTGCCGCGGGCCGTCAAGACTCGTCGGCCCGAGGACCGTGAACAACTCCGGATCAGTCGCACGATCGTCAATGCGGTGACCTCGACAAAACAAGCCATCCTTTCAGCCGATGTGGCAACCGACTCCCGTTTCGATTTGAGTCAAAGCATTGTCGATTTCCCAATCCATTCCGTCATGTGTGTCCCTTTGGTGGGGAGCGACCGAAAGGTACTCGGCGTCATCCAAATGGACACGCGGCAGCGCAAGGCCCGCTTTACTCCGGAAGACTTGGAGGTCCTTGTCAGCGCGGCGAGTCAGGTTGCCGTTTTTGTGGAAAACGCGATTCTGCATGACGCCTCCATGCGGGAAGAACTATTGCGGCGCGAATTGGCTTTGGCGCACAAGGTTCAACAGGGTTTTTTGCCATCGGAACCGCCAAACGTGCCAGAGTACGACTTTTTTGATTTCTATGACCCGGCGCACGAAGTGGGTGGAGACTATTACGATTACATCCCCCTGCCCGCAAACCGTTTGGCCTTGATCATGGCTGATGTATCGGGCAAAGGAATCGCTGCTGCCCTCCTTATGGCAAAGCTTTCGGCTGAGATCAAGTATTGCCTGGCGAGCGAGGCGTCACCGCAGACCGCCCTGAGACGCCTTAACAAAGTGTTTTGCAGCGACCGTTGGGATGATCGTTTCATCACTTTGATTCTCGTGGTTTTGGACCCTGTCACCCATCATTACTGGCTGGTCAACGCCGGTCATTGGCCTGCCCTTCTCAGGAAGGCGAACGGCGAGATTCTCGTTGTGGGTGCAGAAAAGGCCGGCCCTCCTCTCGGGGTGTCACTCGATGCAAGTTATGACTTCGATGTAGGGACGTTCGATCCAGGGGATCTTTTGATCCTGTTTACCGACGGCGTCGTGGATGCTATGAATGGCAACGGTGAGGCCTTTGGCAATGAACGTTTGATGAATGTATTACAACGCACCTCGGGTTCGCCGGAAGAGGTCGGTAATAGCCTGGTCCAAGCAGTCCATCGCTTTGTTGGTCAGCAACCGCAAGCTGACGATATGTGCCTAGTCATTGTGGGCCGACAAGCCAAGGACCGCGATGACAAAATTGTGGTTAAGAAT
>JAKPII010000288.1 GCA_029549885.1 Planctomycetota bacterium | reverse complement strand
CCGCGCTCGTTACGAAAACCGAGGATGGTCGGTGACCACTGTCGCAAACGGACGGCATCGGCCATGATACCACTGAGGCGTTCGGCGCCATAGTTCCATTGGAGAATGACCTTATGGGTATCCACAAAGATGACGCCGTCGCGCATCCACTGGAGCAGGCGATGCTGAAAGACGGTCTCCAATTCAGGTGGGGCGATACAACGCGCCGGCGACACCCATCGCCATAGTTGGTTTACAGTGGTACGATCCAGGGCAGAAAGCCAGCGATGGGCGACCGCTTCCCGCGACGCTTCGAGTCCTTCCCGTTGGAAACGAACAAAATCCTGGACCAGATCGGGATCGAACTGCTTCCCTGCGAAATGATAGAGCTCGGCAATCGCCCGTTCTTCACTCATGGCGGGGCGATAAAGATGGTCCGTCGTCATCGCGTCATACGCTTCGACGATGGCAATCATGCGAGCGGCTTCGGGGATTGCCCGACCGGACAGCACATATCCCGAACGACTGCCGTCGAACCATGCCGAAACGTTTTCCACGATTCGTAGTAAGCCTTGGTCGTCGGTCACGTGCCTGAGGATTTCCAGCGTCATGAAGCGGGCGCGATCGACATAAACCATTTCCTCGGGTGTGAGAGGGCCAGGCTTCAAGAGAATCTGATCTGGCAGGCCAATCATCCCCACATCATGTAACAGGGCGGCGAGTTCGAGACGATCTTGTTCCTCTTTCTCCATCTTGAGGAAACTGGCCCAGGCCGAGGAGACCAGCGCGACCCGCAGCGAATGGACAGCGGTGGGGGCATGACGCACTTTGAGCGCGGTAAACAGCCCCGCGGAGACCCCCAGCCTTGAAGAAATCAACTGATCAAAAGCTGAATCCGAAGCCGGGGCAATGAGCTCCTCTTTCAGAGTCAAGGGGGGAATATCCCTTGCTGCCGCGGTCTTGTTTTCGGACCTCAAATGACCGGTAGAGACGTCAGGAGTCATTAGCGACACGTTTGGGGTCGCCTGCGTTTCCGCTGCCGATGATGTCGATGCCAAGTTGCTCATCAGTGGCCCCCAATGTCCCCACTTCATCTGCGGCCAGCCTCATGCACGACCGTCGCCGAACTTGGTGGTCGCGGATGAAGATCAGCACCGCCGCACACGAAATCACGTGCAACAAGAGGTTACGCTTTAACGACCGACAAGAATATCCCTGACTGACAAGTCTGTGAAACACACCCTATTAAAGGCTAGGTCAGAATGGGCCCGGCGTCAAATGAGAAGCCCGTAATCCCTTTTTCATCCCCATGGGATTGCAGTGACCACGTTTGCTATATCGCTTCCCAAAAACGTCCGGAGGCGGGCAAAGCCTACCGGCCCCACTAAAGGGTGGAAATGACTGGAAGCCGCCTTTGGTTCCTTAGAGCCTATCCCATAATCTTCCCTCACCCGTTCGGCGGGAGAGGGGTCGGGGGTGAGGGTGACTCAAACCGCTGCTGGTTTTCTCAAACGATTCTGACGTTCGCTTGCCCTCACCCCAACCCTCTCCCGGAGGGAGAGGGGGACTTTTTGGAATAGGCTCCTAGCCGGGAAAAAGACCACCCTAACCGGTGGTCAAGTGGCCGGACGGACACAAAAAACAAAACGCGCACCATGGCGTGCGGGTCGCCGAGAAATCGAATTGTTACCAAACTTGGTTCACATTCTGGCCATTCCTTGTTTGGCCGCCGGTGGTCAACGGGCCTTCTTGTAATCACCCACGTTGGGAACGCGGGGATGGACATCCGGGCCGAAGTAGCGGAGGCTCACGAGGGGTTCCGTACCGGTGTTTTCCACGACGACACCGGCCTTCGCCGCCTCATAGGTGATGAAGACCTCGTCATCCGGTTCCTCGCCAAAGCGAATCATGATCGGCGTTTGCAGCCAGAGGCTTCCTATCTTGCCACAGCCCTGGACGGTGATCCAGCCACTGGCACCTGGATCGCGGAGAACACACTTGGCCCCGGGCATGACCGTCAGCTCTTTGGCGGAGAAGAGCTGTTGACCATCCACCAAGCCATAGACAATCCAGCGGTCGGTGTAGCCGTCGCCAGAGTTTTCTTCATCCACAATGGGTTCCAAGTAGTTATGTTCCTTGAAGTACGGATCGACATTCTTCTCCCAGTCGAGCTGGCTGACGATGAAATCGAGGTCGTGGTGCTTATCTTTGGGCACATCTTTGACCAAGAGATCCCACGGAACATATCGCCCTTCCACGATGGATTGGAACATGCCAAACACATCCGATCCCCATTGAGGTTCATACGTGCAGCGGGAGCCGGGCGCGTGCAACACACCTGCAGGGATCAGCCAGCCCGTGCCCGGCTTGAGGCGATAGGCCCGCGAGAGATCGAGAATTCCGTTATCCCCTTTGTTCCAGTTCTCTAAGCAGCGTTTGACATCCTCCTTGGTTGTCCCTGGTTCTAGGCCCATGAATGTGTAATCAAAGTGATTTTCCGCGGCGTTGAGTTGCGGCGGGAAGTAATAGGCCTCGGGCTTACCCTCCTGGCCGGTCAGCTTGGCGAACTCGTGTGTCTGATGCATGTGATGAGGGATGGGCCCAGCGTTGTCGAAGAACTTCGAATATACAGGCCAGCGGTGGTACTTTTCCCAAATGGCAGGCCCGACAATTCGCCCCTGGCCTTCCTCGACCGCGTCGCGCAGGAGAAACCGTTCGCCATTAAAGCGGACCCAGCTTAGGCCTTCGTCCCAGTTGCGGCCTTCATTGGCGGCCTCCGTCGTACTGGCGAACCAGCGTTCGTCGATACCACCGCGGTGAGCCCCATACGCATACAAATCCTCAGTGGCAAGCTTGATCCGACGACCGGGATGGAGAAAACTTCGCGGGACCCAAGTCGGTGTCAATCGCAGGATACCACCGCCCGCATCCATGGCCTGATCCAAAATCTTTCCGACGTTGTCTTTCTTAACAATCTTCGACTGGGACATTGCAGGCGCGCTCCTCCAATAAGACCTACCCTCGGCGTTGAGAATAACGCCATCAACGGAACCGTACCGAACGACGCGGACGCCACGCCGTCCTACCACGCCACACTGATATCGCCCATTTTTATCCATTGCCCCATCGTAAAGCAAGCACTTGAGAATCTCACCCGTAGAATTCCGACAGGACTAGCGACGCTCAATGGAGATCCATCGACCCGCGCCCTGTTGCTCGTTGCCGACCAAATGGGTGGTCAGAACCCTGGCGAGGATCCAGCCAAATCGGTAGTCTGAATAGGCAGAGAGAATGTGAGCTCATGGGCAATGTGTGGGTGTGCCAGTATTGTGGATGCCGTATCATCGTCCGGTCGGCGAAACCGGCGGTGATCAAGGTTTGTCCCCGTTGCGGGCAAGGGAGTCATTCTTCCCAAAATGCCATACCACCGGAGCAATCATCGGAGTCCTTCCCACCCCTTGTGACGGAGTCCTACCCAGGACGTGATCGGCGATCAAAAGCCCGTCGCCGGCGACCCTTTTTTGGCTCAAGCTACGGGTTTGGTCTTGCGATTGCCGGTGGCATGGTCGTTATCGGGGCGGCCGTGCTTGCAATCTGGCTTGCCGGTGGCTTCTCCGGAGGCGATGGGGCGAGGCAGCCGCGGTCATCGTCCCAGCCGAAATCGCACGGCGAAACGATCCCGCCTCCGTTGGAATGGACCTCGCGGCAAGTCTTTGTAGCCAAAACGCTGGATCAAGTGAAAGAGGCCGTGGTGAAGATTGAGATTCCCTTGGAGGGTGGGGCAGCTATCGAGACGGGGACCGGGTTTTTCATCGACAAACGAGGTTGGATTGCCACCAACTATCACCTGGTTCAGAACATGAACAACAGGGCGTATGTCCGTTCTGCGGGTGGTCAAACGTATCGTATCGCCGGAATCGTGGCGGAAGCCCCGGCTATGGATTTGGCCATCCTCGAACTGGCGGAGCGACCGGTGAGGATGATGATCCTCGATCTTTCTTATAACGACACCCCGCGCCTGGGGACGGAAGTCTATGCCTTCGGGCATCCCTACAATGTGGATTTTTCGCTGTCACGAGGGGTCGTCAGTCGTGTTCTTACGACCTCGGAATTGATCCAGAATTTCCCTGATCACATCGTGACGAAAATCAAATCACCTCCGGCCATGATTTGGATCCAACATGATGCCCGGATTTCTCCGGGCAATAGTGGGGGTCCGCTTCTCGACGGCACTGGTCGTGTGATCGGTGTCAATACCTTTGTGCATAAACTGGCTCAATACGGTTTTGCGAGCCATATCCGCTATTTGCGGGAGTTGGCCCAGGGTGCCTCGGGAGTTGTCCGTTCCTTGCCGGAGCCCGCCCCGCCACGTCTGGAGGGGATCGCCTCGGAGTCTGTTGTCGATCTGCGTCAGATTTCACCGCTTTGGCAGTTTGCGCAGTCGATTATGTGGACGCCCCAGAGCTTGGAACAGTACCAAAAACTGGCGGAGTGGGCACGGATCGCCAATATCGTCAAGCTCCTACAAATTCAAGGGAAGATTCCTGAAGGTGTCCCGCCCGCAGTGCTCGATCAGGCGGCAGTCGAGGCGGAAAACCTCTTCAAGACATTGACACCGGACCACATTTCCCAAGAAGCACGGGATCGTCTCAATGAGCTGGCTACGCAAATCGGTTTTCAACCGCTTAACGGGATTGTCTTCGTAGCACAGCTCATCGCAGAGCCATCGCCTGGCATGGTTTTATTAACGTTTGGCAGCGAAAACCAGCATGCTCTTGTTCGGCTTCGGCCCGATCGCCCCGATGTGCGAATCGGTGCCGAAGTGTTCGTGGCGGGCTTGGTTTCGCCGCAGGCTGCCGAGATTCGCATTGGCCAAGAAGGGCGGCAAGAGCGGGTGCCCCTTATTTGGGGAATGTTCCTGCTAAATCTCGAAAAACCTTCCCAAACTGCGTCTGCCGAAGCGGCACGCTAACTTTTTCCAAGAAGTCGGTCCACGGCCAGGCCGATGTCGGCTTCCCGCATGAGGCTTTCCCCGACCAAGATGGCGTTGACCCCCGCCCGGCGAAGGCGATCCACATCCTCATGGGTTTGGATGCCACTCTCGCCCACCACCAGCCGATCCGAAGGAATTTTCGCCCGCAAGCGGATCGTGTGTTCGAGATCGACCTCGAACGTCTGCAAATTACGGTTGTTAATCCCGATAAGCGAAGCCCCCAGGTCAATCACTCGCGGCAGGTTTTCCGGCTCATAAACCTCGACCAGTGGTGTCATGCCCCAGGCGAGAATCTCATGGTAAAGACGTGTCAACTGCTCGGTAGTCAAGCATTCAGCAATGAGCAGAACCGCATCGGCGCCGTAAGCGCGGGCTTCGAGAACCTGGTAAGAGTCGAGGATAAAATCTTTCCGCAGCACCGGAATCTGCACGCTTTCCTTGACCCAACGAAGGAATTCGATGTGCCCCTGAAAATACGGCTCATCCGTCAAAACACTGATGCAGGTGGCACCGTGCTTTTCGTAGACTCGGGCGATCGCGACGGGGTCAAAGTTCTCACGGATGACACCCTTGGATGGACTGGCCTTTTTGACTTCCCCAATTAAGGCGATGTTGGGTGCATTGCGGATTGCCCCCAGAAAATCCCGCGGTGGTGGCTGTTGTTCCACCATGCGACGGAGATGCTCCTCGGGCGCAAAAATCTTTGCCCGCTCCACTTCCTCGCGCTTGGTGGACACAATACGATCGAGAATGGAAGCCATGTCGAGATAACCTCCAACTTCACGGCTTATTGGGGCATCCCCCTCGTGCATGCCCGCGCACAACCTGTTGACTGGACACGGTCTTCCCACCACCGCGGCAATATCGCCCGTTGGGCCATCAGTCCCGGAGCAGCGATTGTCAAATCTGTGACACGGGACTTGGCCGGAGCACAATGTTCGTGATGTTGGATACCGTTTGCGCGTACTCCGGCTTATCGCGCAACTCAAGCCACTGCGGATCTTTCAGAAATGCCGCCCAGGCTTCTTTTTGTGCGGCCTCGTTGTCAAAACCCAACATGTAGGTCAGATTGGGAAGTCTGGACCCGATCAACGCTTGCCCAAAGAAGACCGGATTCATTTTGCACCGATAGAAAATTTCCAATTCCCCACCGGTGTTAAACATCTCAACTTTCTTCACATGCTTCGTCAGATTGTGGCTCTCGTAAATGCGGAGCTGAAAAACCCGCGATTCCGCCGTGGTAGGAACTTGGACCTTGGGAACGCCATCGAAGGCAAGCAAGAGGCTACTCTCGACCCGCTGATAGGTGGGATCGTCGAACGGGTCGTACAGGACATCTTTGCCGACTGACTGGGCCTTGGGATCGGCCAACAGGGCCGCCATCTCTCGAATCACCGTCTCGGCGCTGTTATGTGGCAGCAAGACAAAAAGACTTGGATCTTCTTCTCCCAAATAGCGAAACACGCCAACGGGTTGAATTCCCAAGCTGTTCCAGACGGGAATGGCAACCTCGGCAAAGAATTTCTCCAAACGGTCTCGTTTTTCTGGAGATGCGATCTGATAACGACGCAACTCGAGTAATTGCTTTGGCCCACCGGCCCCTTCAACGGCCTGGGACAACTCACTCATGGCCATGATGGCTCCGACTCCCCCAATCATGGACGACGCCAGGAACTCTCGCCGTTGCATGGTGTAACTCCTCGTTCAAAAGTGACCTATCAAGATGCCAAACGCCTTAAGAAGCACGCGACGTCTTCTTAGAGCGTATCCCATAGTCTCCCCTCGCCCGCTCGGTGGGAGAGGGGTCGGGGGTGAGGGTGGCTCGAATCGCTGCCGGTTTTCTCGTTCGACCCCGGCGATCGCTTGCCCTCACCCCAACCCTCTCCCAGACGGAGAGGGGGAGCTTTTTGGGACAGACTCTTAGTGTAACGACTCACCGTGGGCAAGTGTACCCAAAGCGATATGACCAGCGTTTCGGATTGGACCGAACCGCTATTTGGCGGAGGCGACTAGCAAGAAAAGCCGAGAGCATATCCCATAATCTCCCCTCGCCCGCTCGGTGGGAGAGGGGTCGGGGGTGAGGGTGGCTCGAATCGCTGCCGGTTTTCTCACTCGACTCCGACGATCGCTTGCCCTCACCCCAGCCCTCTCCCAGACGGAGAGGGGGAGCTTTTTGGGATAGATTCAAAAAACCAACGCGCTGTGGTGGCCGAGCAACTAGACACTAACGTGCACTGGTGGCTTGGGGATTACAGACCAGATCAAGAGCACGTTCGACCCAGTTTATCTTAGAGGACGCCACGATAAGCATATGTCGCGCAACATTTGATCATATCATCAATTGTGTTGATCTTTTTCCCTCATGTTTTGATAGGTCAGAACGGCTACAAGCGTCTTGGCATCTTGGATGGTTCCACTGCGGATTACCGCTAGGGCCTCGTCCAACGTCAGGAGGCATGGTTCCAGACGTTCGTCAGGTGCCAATTGCGGCTCTCCAGGCTCTAGCGACTGGGCCAGGAATAGCGTCATTTTCTCGTCGGTGATTCCAGGGGATGTGTAAAACTCACAGAGTTGCTGCCAAATGCCTGCACGGTAGCCGGTTTCTTCCTTGAGCTCCCGGATTGCTGCCTCCAGCGGAGACTCGCCAGGTTCGCGGGTTCCAGCGGGGATTTCCAGGAGCTCGGCGTCGATACTTATGCGGTAATTTTTGACAAACACAAGTCGGTCATCGTCCAGCACAGCCAAGATTGCCACGGCTCCTCGGTGACGAATCACATGACGAAGCGGCTCCGGGCTGTTGGGAACCCGCTTCTCGACCACCTGAAACTTGCGAGCCTGGAACACAACTCGGTCTTCCCCTAAAGCCATATAATCCTCGCGCGAGAATGCTCCCGACCGTCCTCAAAAATGCATGCTGTTTTTCCGGGATGAACCCCCAGTGTACGTTGCCCATCGGCCGTGTGAAAAGCGACAGGCCCGGCACTTCCGACATGGCGAGAAGGCTTTGGACTTTTTGCCCCCTTGTGAGCTACACCGCCGGAACGATTCTTGCTTGGCATTTAGCCATCAACAAAAAGCGCCGCGCTAATGACGCGGCGCTTTACCGTCACCTACTCGCGGTTCGGTCTGGCTCTGAGGGAACACTCGTTCCGGAAGGTTAGAAGGTGAAAATGGCGTCCAGTCCGACCGTCAACTGATGGTCTTTTGAACCGCCGTCGAAGGGAAGGCCCGTGGGACCCGCTAGCCCATCGTACCAGTCATAACGAATCTCCGGACGGACGGTCCAATTGCCATTGGGACGCCAATTCAAACCCCACGTGATTTCATAGAAATCCCCGGCAAATCCACGGCCGCTCCATGCCCGGACTCCCGGAATATTGCCCGGGCCGGCAATCCGGACGCCATCATCGTCCCGCATCCATTCCACACGCATTCCTGCGGACCAGCAGGGATTGATCGTGTAAAGGAAATATTGATTGATGCCGTACCATTCGGCGTCGTCACCATTCGGAAGGGCGTTGTTTTCCGTTCCTAGGTTGTGGACGAGGACATACTTGAAGCGTTTATTCACTTGGTATTGTGCTACGAGGCTATAGACAAAACGATCTTGATCACCTGCGTCATCTTGCGCTCCGGCGGACACGGCATAGGCTAAAGTCAGCCGTTCGTTCCAAGATTTCCACTTCACACCGCCCATGAAATCCAGTTCATCGTTGTTGTCCTCGAATTGCATCCAGCCTCTATGGAATCCACCCTGAATCGACAATTGGTCGGTCAACTTGTAGTCCGCCAACAGGCCCGTCACTAGTTGTGGCACTGTGTAACCGTAAGAGTAGGAATGGCTATAAAAGGGATTCATTGGGCCTGGGACGGCTTCGTAATCGAGAATCCCGGCAAAGTGCCCCAGCTTCACTGATAGCCGATTGTAAGCCAGTTCCAAATAGAACTGGGGAATGACCATGCCATAGGTTTGACGGTCGAACCCGTTGATGCGGTCTTCTAGCCCATGATTAATTCCAAAGCGCCAGTCGGTGCCATACATGATGTCCACGTGGCCACCCCAGGCGAATCCACAGCCGCCATTGTCGGCCGGACGGTCGAACCACAGCCAGAGCTGGTTCATTTGGTACTCCGAGTCCAGGTCATTGGTGGCCACCGGCCCGTTGAAATGGTCGGCCGGATCCTGAGCGTTGAATGTGATACCCTGTTCCAACCATCCACCCATGCGGATTCCAAGGTTTTGAAGGAAACAAGGCTGCGGAAGTGTCCAGGCATCCTGGTTGGAGGAGGGACATACGCGGGTGACCCGAACAGGTTCCCGGGGGGCAGAAGGTTCCGCCGGGAGAGGCGCGGGAGCTTGTTTTTCCATCCCGGTCACTAATTCGCGACTGGGGTTTAACCTATCGGGCAGGGTCCAATCCGATGCCCCAACAGGCAATATCAGGCCTGGGCTTGTCGCGGGGGCCGTTATCTCCGGTGGGCTGATTTCGTCTAAGGGGGGCAGGGGCGGCAATTCAGGTAACACGTTATTTCCAGCGGATGCTACGCCCGCCAATATCAATGTCGTTGCTAGGGCGCCGAGAAATCGCTTAGTCATAACAGCGTGTCTCCGTGGTAAAAAACTAGCTGCGGAAAAGATGGTGATTCGTTTAGGTCCTTGCACGCTCAGTGCCACCAGTTCGTCTGAACATTCCGCAAAAGTTGCGCAAGGCGACATTGGGCCGCTCATTCAAACTTTCGGCTTGGCCCGGTCGGTTTGTTGTTGCGTTTTTTGTAGTCCACGCGGAAAATAGCGATTTTGACCGTGGTTAAGGTCTGGATATGAGGATTAGAGAAGGTGGGAAATTTCGGGGGGAGCGGGCGAGCTTTCGCTCTGTCTAAACATCGCTCTTGTGGCATATAGGGTGTGCACCGTTAAGACAGAGGCGAACGCACCCTTTGCCGGATAATCCACCGCGAGAAACGAGGAACAAACATATGGGCGGAAAAATCGTATTCGGTGTCGCTGTCTGGTTGTATGGAGCCATTTGGTGCTTTCAACCGATTCAGGGACGTGAAGCTGCGGAATCGCGATCCGAGACGGTGGTCTCGCTCCAAGACAATGGGCTCCCGCTGACCAATCCTGATATGGGCTGGGTTTTGCACTATTACGATAACGTTCCCGCAAATTATGGATCACGGTTAGAACCGTCCGACACGATGGATGATTTTCCCAGCCTATCGGTCGTTTATTTACGGATTCCCTGGTCCTACCTGGAACCCCAGGAAGGGCAATTCTGCTGGTCCGTCTTGGACACACCGGCCCAGCGGTGGATTTCCAAAGGCAAAAGAATTGCCCTGCGGATAAGCTGTTCCGAATCGTGGACACGATTCGCCACGCCCGAATGGGTCCAGCAGGCCGGAGCAAAGGGATACAACTTTAAGGTGGGGACCGGGGTTACAGACGATGGGCCATATTGGGAACCGGATTACAATGATCCGGTCTTTTTGGAAAAACTCGATCGCTTCTTAGCGGCCATGGCTGCACGCTACGATGGGAATCCTGAGGTGGCCTTCATCGACGTGGGATCGTTTGGGGTCTGGGGCGAAGGCCACACATTTGCTAGCACTCGCATTCGGTATCCGGCCGAGACCGTAATCCGGCATATCGAGCTCTACCGCAAACATTTTAAAAAGACACTTTTGGTAGCCAATGACGATTTCGTAATGACGGAAAACGGAGAACAGGCCATCGCTCACGCGTTGGCGGCTGGTTTAACACTTCGAGACGACAGCATCCTGGTGCAAGCGCGCCCGAAGTCATACTTTCACGCGGAGATGGCTCAGCCTTTCTGGCCCAAGTGGCCCGTCATTTTGGAATGTGAACACTATGGCCCATCGCGAGGACGTGGCGCTTGGGAAGACGGCACTCTCTATTTGCGGGCGGTTTTAGAGTACCATGCCAGTTATGCTTCGATTCACTGGTGGCCTCGCGAGTTCTTGGAGGCAAACCGCGACTTGATTGCACGGATCAACCGCTACCTCGGTTACCGGCTCATTCCTACGGAAGTGCGTTGGTCCTCCCAAGTGGCCCTAGGAACACCCCTTCACTGGTCAGTCACAATCGAGAATCGAGGCGTGGCTCCCTGTTATCCGGGAGGCTACCCGGCACTGACGCTCAAGGATGAGCATCATGGGATTGTAGCAATCTTGGTGAATGCGAACGCGAACGTTCGGGCTTTGCCGGTTCGTCAAATGACGCTTCGCGGTCCTAGTGCCAGCAATAACCCTGAGGAAGATCTTGGGCCACCTGTTCCGACGACCTGGTCAACCGAATCATGTTTGCCCTTCCAACTCAAACCTGGCCGATACCAAGTCTATCTTTCATTAGGCACAATTACCGGAACGCCCACCATCGCCATGCCGCTGGGAAACGACGATGGTCAGCGGCGGTATCGAGTGGGCGAGGTCGAGATCATCGGTCCTGCGCAAGAGTAAGATCAAGGAAGTGTCATGACGGATCACAACTCAAAGACTGATCAGAGGGCTTTGGAACTCATTTGGGCCCCTTGGCGGATGGCCTATATCGAGTCGTGTAATGAGACGGTGGCGAACGCCGTGGACCACTCTCGCTTTCTGCCGGGAGCCGATCCGGGCTGCTTTCTCTGTCAGGCGGTTGCCGATCCCGAACCGCCGCAGCGCCTGGTCGTATATCAGGACGACCTGACGGTTGTTGTGCTCAACCGGTACCC
>JAKPII010000160.1 GCA_029549885.1 Planctomycetota bacterium | reverse complement strand
CATCGCAAAAAAACGATAAATTACGAGTAGGTATCAACTCTCATGGTTAGCCACAGTTGTTGCACGCCATTGATCCGAGGCAGCTTGAGATTCTACTGTGTGACCGGTTTGCCGTTCGATGTTCCATCGGTTCGCGCGCGTGGTTATTCAAGAGAGTTGAACAGAGTGTGATTGCCGGTTTTTTGGCTCTAGCACGAGGAGACGTCTCATGATCGTTACCACGAAAGAACTTTTCAAGCACGCTTATGGAAAGTACGCCATCGGGGCGTATAACATCAATAACCTAGAGCAGACCGTGGGTCTATTCCGCGGAAATTTGGGGAAGATCAAAAAGAATGAGGACCCTGTTGACTACAGTGTGGCTGCCCCCTTTATCCTCCAGATTTCTCGCGGGGCACGGTCCTATACTGACAAGCGATTCCTGGAAGCTATGATCCGTGCGGCGGAGACTGTTTTCCCCGAGGCCATCTTCGCTGTGCATCTTGACCACGGTACCGAAGAGGTGTGCTATGATGCCATCGACAGCGGATTTTACAGCTCGGTCATGATCGACGCCTCTCACGAGCCTTTCCAGAAGAATGTGGAAATCACGAAACGTGTTGTTGACTACGCACACAAGAAGGGGGTTGTGGTGGAGGCCGAACTCGGTCAATTGGGAGGTGTCGAGGAGGATATCGAGGGCAGTGTTCACCTCACCGATCCAGAGGAAGCCGCGAAGTTTGTGGAGCTGACGGGATGCGATTCGCTGGCGGTGGCCATTGGTACCTCGCACGGGGCCTACAAGTTTCCGGGCGCTCAGGGGGTGCGGCTGGATCGGTTGGCCCAGATTCAAAAGGCCCTCCCGGAGGGTTATCCCCTTGTCATGCACGGTGCCAGTAGTGTTCCCAAGGAATGGGTGGATCGCATCAATGCCGCCGGCGGAGCACTAAAGCAGACGAGCGGCGTGAATGAAGACGACTACGCGAAGGCGGCCGCGCTGGGCGTGTGCAAAATTAACATCGATACTGATGGCAGGCTCGTATGGTGTGCCGTCTATCGCGAGACATTCCGCGATAAGCCTGAAGATTTTGACCCGAGGACACCGGGCAAGGTCTTCATGGCCGCCTATGCGGAGTACATCATCCACAAGAATAAGAAACTAGGGTCGGCGGGCCAGCTCAAGGAAGTTGCCGCTTTCGTTCGCGGTGGTTGAAGCAAAAACTCGCTGACTCGTTGTCCGGTAAACGGTGCTAAGAAAGAACGTGCCGCGATTCGGCAGCGTCCGGAGCGCGGCCTTTTTGTCGCCGGTTCGTAAGATAGCTAGTCTCGTTCTACCCGAGTTGCGTTCTTGACGGGGAAGACGAATCCTATTCGTTCGCTGTAAAGAGTGACGAAGCCTGTGTTTGGGACAGGCGGATAATAATAATCTTTTGATGCATCTTCCCTTGGGAGGTCACCGTAAAGAATCGGTTTCCCAGACTGCCTGGGCAGTTGGGAAGGCACGTTAAAACAAGCAAGTCTCCGGGTTGGAGTTCCGTTTCGACGATAAGATCATCCAGTACAACGCGCTCCCGTTGCGATTCCCATCGGATCATGCCCTGCTTGGCGATAGGCTGAATCCTGGGCTCGCCAAAATGGACTTCGGGGACAAGTCGGATTCGGGTGCCTCCGTATGTTCCCGGGCGCGTGGTCAGGGCGAACACGCCTTGGGCCTTTGGAAGGGTGCGTCCTACGAGCCGGCCATCCTCGCGGCGGAGGAAAGGAAGCTCCTCGTAAACGGCGGAGGCGAGAATCTCGGTGCGGCATCCCGTCCGCAATTGGAGATGACGCCGGGTGGGGGTATCGTCGTCCGTTAGCGTCATGGCATCGGCTGTGTTTACCTCGCTGTAGGCTGGTCCGCTGTCAGTGAGCTTCATTACTTCGGCCAGCGATTGCGGCACCGGTCCTGCACATCTCC
>JAKPII010000261.1 GCA_029549885.1 Planctomycetota bacterium | reverse complement strand
GCCGGCAGGCCTGCAGATCGTTTCGCCTTCTGGCCAAAAATGGCAGCTTGTTTTGGAACGTGAGTGCCAGGTTGAACTGACGGGGAAGGCATTGCCCGATGTCCTTCGACCGGGCACGGTGGTGAGTTTTACCGCCGATATTGAAAAGAAAACCGGGAAGGCCACGGAGAAAGTGGCGTCAATCGTGATTTGTTCCATCGATCAAGATCACCAGTTAGGGGTGTTTCCAGATCAAGGACTGGGCGGTGTTCCCGTGGGCGATGGGGCAGCCGGTGGTGAAATGGGCGGCATGGGCTTCGATCAGGGCCCGAATGCGTTCGGGGCTCCCGGGGGTGGCTTCGGCAGTTTGGGTAGTCCTGGGGAAGAGCCTGCGCGGCCTCGGCGAGGACGACAGAATACCCAAGACGAACCGCCGGTAGAACGTTACCAGGTCTGCGGACGAATTTCCACCATCACGAAGTTGGGTCAAATCACGGTCGTAGCACCCAATCCGCACTTCCGTGCCCCCGTTCAAATTGAGCTTGTCGAAAACCCCGAGATTACTCTGGAACTTTCCGGTCGGGACGCGCTCTCCCTCGTTCGACCGGGTTCCAAGATTAGTGGCAGGGGTGTGCAGATTGGTCCGACGGCGGCACGTATATCCGAGTTAAAGGTGGAACTTGTCGAACCATTCACGTTTGCACCGCCCAAGAAGGAAAGGCCACACGCGGAGGAAGCGGAAAAGCCGCATCCGCGGCCGGGAGTTCGAACGCCCAGCCATCGTACGCCAGACGAAAAGGCAAGTGAAGGAGAGAAGGAGTCGCCACCAACAAAAGAAACAGCCCCGCCGGATCAGAGTGATCCGCCAAAGGCAGCCGGCATTGAACTTCCACCCTTGCCTTGAGATAGCATCCTCTCCTAGCGATGAGTGGTGGACCGTCTGTAGCGTCCGTCCAACAATCCATCGGCGGGGATAAGCCGTCGCAATCCTTTGGCGCCGAGGTGTGGCAACGTTTGCAGCGGGATCGTGTTGCCCGCATTTCCCTTTGGATCCTTGGGACCATTTCCGTCTTGGCCCTGATAACGCCATTGTTGCCACTCATGCCACCTCGCCTGGTCCGGACCGAGCGGCAATTCCAACCGCCACAGTTCTGGCCGCTGTTCCAGCATGGATTTTACGACAGACCCCGATGGGCGGCATCACACTCCGCAGAAGATGAAAAACAGGCTGCCGAGCACTTGCTGTCGGAAGGCTTTGGGCATCTAGACCCGTTCAGTCAAGCCCTCCTTCGTATCCGCTGGATGGTCTTTGGGGAATGGTCCCTGGCCCCCATTTGCGGGACCGACAAGCTGGGGCGAGACGTTTTCTCCCGGATTATGTGGGGGGCACGCGTATCGTTAGCGGTGGGCCTTGTGGCTACCTTGGTCTCGCTCCTTATCGGCGTGACCTATGGCGCGATTGCCGGTTTTGTGGGCGGTTTCTTGGACCGCTTCATGATGCGTATTGTGGATATCCTCTATTCTGTCCCATTTATTTTTTTGGTCATCTTCATCATCACGATTGTCAGTGCTGAGCCGATCCGCAATTTTCTGGAAACTCGCTGGGGACTCAGCCGTATCATCATTTTCTTTTTTCTGGTCGGGGCCATCTACTGGTTGACGATGGCCCGGGTTGTTCGCGGCCAGGTGATTTCGCTCAAGCATGAGCTGTACGTTGAAGCCGCCCGGGCCCTCGGGGCCAGTTTTTGGCGGATTCTTTTTCGCCACATCGTCCCCAATTTGATAAGCATCATCGTGGTCTATTTGACGCTGACCATCCCGCGGGTGATGCTTTTCGAGGCATTTCTATCGTTTTTGGGCTTAGGGGTGGAACCACCGGATGTCTCTTGGGGACTGCTGGCTAACGAGGGACTTCAGGCCATGACACCTGTCCGCATCTACTGGTGGTTGATTGTCTTTCCCGGCCTGGCTTTGGCGGCTACGCTGTTTGCCTTGAACTTCCTTGGTGATAGCCTTCGGGATGCCATTGATCCAAGATTGAGAAACGTCAGGTGATGACGCTCGTCACGATCTCTTTCTGGTGAAGCCAGCAAACAGGAAGGCCGCGGTAACCGACGTCTCAATCCACAGAAGGGCGTTCCAGACGGGCCAAGAGCCTCCGAGCCACCTCGGCAGGGTTAGCCGCTTGAATTACGCAACCACTCACGGCCACACGTTGAATTCCCGTGGCCAATACGGACGCGAGGTTTTCCTCGTTGATCCCACCGATGGCAAACGCCGGGAGACGAATCTCTTGGGCAACCTGGCGAAGAAAATCCAGACCGGCAAACTCCGAGAAACTCTTCGTGGTGGAGGGGAATGTCGGACCGCAGCCAATATAGTCGGCCCCATCCAAAACGGCTTGTCGGGCCTGTTCGATGTTATGGGTGGAAACTCCCACAAGGGCACGGGGGCCCACGATGAAACGGGCATCTTTAACTGTTAGTTCTTCCTGCCCCACATGAACCCCGTCAGCCTCACTTAAGACGGCCAAGTCTGCTCGATCATTCATGATAAACAGCGTGTTGGTCCCACGGGTCATCTCGCGAATGAGGCGGGCCCGTTCCAGGAGCAGGCGATCGCAGAGATGTTTCTCCCGGAGTTGGATGGCGTGGACCCCAGCATCGATGAGTGAACCTACCAGGTTTCGCAGCTCTTCCGCCGAGGACCTGGCATCCACCAGCACATAAAGGCGGACACGCTGCAACCGTTGTGCGGCAGTTTCACTGATACGAAGCGCCCGATGGACTGTATAACAGCGATATCTCAATTGCTCGATCCCGGAAACGATCTGAGGGGCCAAAATCTTGGCACACTCCTCAATGCTCCGCAATGCCTCTTCCACCCGCGAGAAATTAGCATCGACAAGGTCCTCCACCGCCATGCGGTGAAGCTCGGTGGTCGCTTTGATCTCCGTCCCCACATCGTGTTGGGTCTCACGGGCGGCCAGACGAACAGGCATGGGAAAAGCCGTCGCCAAACCAGCCAATTCGTGACGAATGTTCTTGATTTCGCGAACTAGCAAAGGATGATCGAGGGCAAAACGCGCAT
>JAKPII010000256.1 GCA_029549885.1 Planctomycetota bacterium | reverse complement strand
TTTGCTCCGGCTGAAGCATATGCTTGTAAGTCATCATGGGGAATACGAGTTCGGAAGTGTTCGACTGCCCATGACCTTGGAGGCAATGGCCCTTCATTGCCTCGACTATCTCGATTCACGTATGGCGGCCTGCGTTGAAAGAATCCAGGGTGACCCGCCCTTCGATAATCCCTGGACTTCATTTTTCCCGGCGCTCAATCGAAAGCTATACCGGGGAACAAACAACGGCGGAGTGTAACGGCAGAGATAGGCCCTTTCCGAGTGGAGTCTTTGGACCTGGTTTCTTGGCATTACTCAGAACCCCTCGGCAGCACGAGTGCACTACGGTCTCACAATCGCAAACCAACGGGACTTTTAACTAGGGCATGAGTTGCGACAGCCAGTTTTGTTGCAATAGCTAGTTTTGTCCTGAAGGGTTTCTTTGCGACCGCATGCATTGCCGATATAATCGCGCTGATTGGGTCTTGCGGGCAGGACGCCGTTCGTCTGCCGGTGAGGATAAAGCTCGTTTTGGCTAGCTGTTATTGGTGCAATTGGCAATGATTCACCTGGGTGTTAATGTCGATCATATTGCCACATTGAGACAGGCCAGACGGACCTATGAACCAGACCCCGTTTGGGCAGCGGCCCTGGCGGAGCTGGGCGGGGCCGATGGTATCACCATTCATCTGCGGGAGGATCGCCGACACATTCAGGACCGTGACCTGCGAGTTCTGCGGGAAACAACGGCGGTCAAGTTGAACCTAGAAATGGCCTGTTCAGAAGAAATCGCGGCAATCGCCTTAGCTGTCAAACCAGACCAGGCGACATTGGTTCCGGAACGGCGCGAAGAAATCACAACGGAGGGTGGGCTCGATGTTGCTGGTCAATTGGCTCGGGTCACGGACTTTGTCAAGAAACTGCAAGATGCAGGGATCAGCGTAAGCCTATTTATTGATCCCGACTTGGCCCAAGTGGACGCGGCTGTTAAGACTGGGGCCGTGGCCGTCGAACTGCACACAGGACAGTACGCCAATTCTTCGGGAAAGGTCCAGCAACAGGAGTTGCAGCAATTGCGGAAGGCTTCCCATGAGGTCCTTCAGCGGGGGCTGAAGTTGCATGCCGGCCACGGTTTGACCTACCGTAACGTTCAACCCGTGGCGGCCATCCCAGGAATGGAAGAGTTAAACATCGGGCATAGCATCGTGGCCAGGGCCGTGCTCGTCGGAATGGTTCAGGCCGTCCGTGAAATGAAGGACCTGATGGTTTGGGCAGCATCCCATCCCGAACACTTCCATTGACCGTTTGGTAGGCTTGTTACGACGTAAGCATCGCACTTCCTTTCCAGAACCGTCACGAGAAATCTATGACCACACGAGCTGAACAATTCGCTGGGCTGTCGGTTGCCTTGATTACGCCATTTCGCGATGGGCAAGTGGACTACGCCAGACTCGAGGAGCAAGTCGAGTTTCAGATTCAGGCCGGCGTGACGTGTCTTTGCCCGGTCGGGACAACCGGTGAATCACCCACGCTGTCACATCCCGAGCACCGCGAGGTTATCTCGGCTGTGATCAAGGCGGCAAATGGCCGGGTCAAGGTCATGCCAGGGACAGGCTCCAACAGTACCGAAGAAGCCCTTGAACTAACGCGGTTCGCTGCTCAGGTGGGAGCCGACGCCGTTCTGGTCGTATCTCCCTATTACAACCGACCTCCGCAGGAGGGTTTGTACCAGCATTTCAAAGTCCTTGCCCAGGCGGTTGACATTCCCATTTGTATTTACAACATTCCCGGTCGAACTGGACGAAACATCGAACCGGAGACCTT
>JAKPII010000248.1 GCA_029549885.1 Planctomycetota bacterium | reverse complement strand
CCGCGTCCGTCATGACGGCAGCCGCAAATACTAGGCGATGTATTGAAAATGGCACGTCCGGCGTGGCCTCGCCGCCCGGCTGCGTGCCCGGTCGCACATATTTATGGTTGATATAGTTAAACACCGGAGGTCGCCCGAACTGGGCCCAAAAGTTGTGTCTATTGATCCCCGTGGACCACTGTTTCATTTCCCAGTCGCGCAACCACGGAAAACCTTCACTTTCGATGCCGTTGACAAGGCCAAATCCTCGCTGTGTGCGTGCGTCTAGTTGGCCATCGGCCAGGATGAGCTTATGTTCCCCGAGCCGTGCCCGTAGAGCTTCGAGGAAGCGAATGACTCCGATGCCGTACACATTGACACCTTCAATCACGCCGCCGTCGGCTTTGCCATCGGCATTGCAATCGACCGGACGGCGTCCGGCGCCTGTGGTATGAAATAGCACATCGAACTCGAGCCCGTCAAACAGAGCTAATTCGCCGCCTGGACCAAACCGCCGTCCAAATTCAGCAACGAGGATGTCTGAACAGACTCTGCCGTTTTTATCCTTGGGGCAGCACGTGGCGTAGTTGTAGTACCAAAGCAAGTGGGAGTTGCGTCCCCAGGGACCTTCGGTAGCATGGGCCGCGGCGTAGGCACGTCCGGCCGTAAAGCTCCGCGGCTTGGTTCCGTAACAGCCCCGTTTGACAAGAATGGTACCCTTATCCCGATTGACAGCCAGAAGTTGGACCTGCTCGCTGCGACTCCAATCAGGGCGACCTGAGTCATCCAATTCGCATAGCCCAATATCGTCGTTGCTGTTTCGGTACCGGCCGATCCCAGTCAAGTAGCAACTTGGATCCTCTACTTTGATTTCGGTTGTACCTTCTTCCGCCGGCACGTCGGAGAGAATCTTTGAGCCGACATGATAGATCCAGTGTCCGGCAAAGTATTCCTCCGTTTCGAACCGAGGATCCCGCGCATTACCATTGAAGTGCAACAAGACCAATTGGTCCGGATAACGGCGCTTGAAGTTGACAAAAAATTCGATGTTGTTCGCCGAGGTCCCCGGCACTTCCTCATCGAGCACCTTTCCTTCTATTCCCATAAGACGTGAAAAAGCCTTCTCCCAGGCATCAAAGCTCAATCGCCCCTGCCGCGCCAAGCCTTCACTCTGGCGAAAGAAAAAGACCCTCGGGTAATCCCCACTTACAACGGGGAGCGATGACTGAGCCAGCAACGATTGCTCTGAGCTTGCGCTAAACACTTCGCAAAAAAGCAGGCCAGCCGTCACGACAAGCAAAAACCTGTGCCTTTTCATTTCAGCCCTCCCGACAGTATTTCGACGCCACAGGAATGCGAACATACAACCCAACCTGCAATCCTAATGCCGATTCACGGGTTCGGCGCACGTCAACGCCACACTTGCGACACCCATTCGGCGGCGACGGAGCGCGGCCCTCGACCGCCATTTGGGCGGTAGGCCATCCCCCGCGTCCGCTGTATCGTACCGTTGGTTTGCCGTATTGGTTGGCGACAGCGGCAGTTTCCGTAACGCACGCATTAGGCGCGCAATGACGAGCTAATAAGCAAAGCGAAAAGTTGCGTAAAGATTCGGTATTGAAAAGCTGGACCAGCAGTTACCAAACGCTCTCGAAATGTTCGCCCATTAGCGGACGATTTGCGTTCCGGCAACAATTTCCATCATCCACCGGTTGACGTCGGCTAACATATAGCCGGAAAGCTCCGAGCAGCCCGGGTATTGACGCAGCATCACATTGATGCCCGCCGCATGCAAGAACTTGAGGTCCTCGGCGGCCTGACACGGACCGTAACAATCACAATCCCGGCCGATAGTCAACAAGACCGGCAAACGACGGATCTTGGCAAACTGGGCTAGCGGGCGATGTGTTCTCGCAATGGGCCCACACAATGAAACTGCCCCGGCAAAAAGATCAGGGTAACGCCAGGCCAAACGGATGGCCATCGTTCCCCCCGATTGGTGACCCGCGATGAAAACCTTGTCCCGCGCAATGCGGAATCGCTTTTCCGCGGATGTCATGGCATGGAACACACAACTGGCCGCCTGAACGATACCTTCTTCCGTCTGCGGCCAGTTGGAACCGAAATCCTCATTTGAGCCCACACCCCGCGGTGCGACTGCAACGTAATATTGGAGGTCTAATTGGGGCATCACTTCCAGCAATTGGCGTTCGCCCTCACTTTCTTCACCATGGAGCCAAACCAACAGTGGATAACTGTAGCGCGGCTCATAATGCAGAGGGGCTACTAAGACACGTGGATGTGACGGAAGCGTTTCTGTTACACGGTCACTGTTTATTCCTGCTATCGTTGGTGCCTGATCAGAGTCCGAACCAGAAAAGCGCTCACGTTCACTCATTATCACAACCACCTTGTCAGGGGACCGATTGATACTTCCGGCAACACTGTTCCCACCGCAGCAGGAACAACTCCACCCTCACAAGCTCCCCGTTAAACGAGAGGCCGTCACAAGGTAACCCGTGGCCTCAAACCGGGGTGCGAATAAAAACTGTACTGCGATTCACCATTCGTGTCAATCGTGATCTGAAGAGCACATAAACGACCATGGTAAACAACACAGCCACGCAAAACCAAACCCACTTGATCAACCAATTCTTCAACGCGAGATACCGCGGGTCGCGGCATATCGGGTCCCACGTTGTCCCCGTTTACACAACTTACCCACGTTTACCAGCACCTTGTCATCGCAATAATCTATTCATGGTTTGAACAAGATTCTTGACCGCCTCAACGCTCTTCTCAAAAGCCGCTCGTTCTTCCGGAGTCAGCTCTAACTCGATGATTTTCTCGACGCCATCCTTGCCCAGGATGACTGGTACACCGATGTAGTAACCACCGACACCGTACTCGCGGTCACAGTAGGCGGCACATGGCAGCAGCCGCTTTTTGTCCTTGATGATCGCCTCAACCATTTGGGCCGTTGCGGCGGCAGGAGCATAATAGGCACTTCCCTTCTGAAGGAGTTGGACGATCTCGGCCCCACCATCCCGGGTCCGCTGCACAATGGCTGCGATGCGATCAGGCGGTAGCAGTTGGGTGAGGGGAATCCCGCTCACAGCACTGCAACTGGCCAGCGGAACCATCGTATCGCCATGGCCACCCAGGAGCATGGCCGAAACATCCTCCACACTCACGCCAAGCTCCATGGCCACAAAGGTGCGAAAGCGTGCCGTGTCTAGAACACCGGCCTGGCCCATCACGCGATACGGAGGAAACCCCGTTACCTGCCAGACTCTTTGAACCATGGCATCCAGCGGATTGCTGACGACGATGACAATGGCATCCGGACTGGTCTTCTTGATTTGTTCGGCCACAGCACCGACGATTTTCGCATTCGTCGAGAGAAGATCATCCCGGCTCATCCCAGGTTTTCGCGGGATACCGGCCGTAATCACTACGACATCGCTGCCGGCCGTGTCCCAATAATTGCTGGTCCCCGTGATCTTTGCGTCGTAACCCATAATGGGACCAGCCTGCATAAGATCGAGGGCCTTACCCTTGGGCATGTCTCCGACTTCGGGAATATCCAGCAACACAATATCGCCAAGCTCCGCCGCCGCGCACCAGTGGGCCGTCGTGGCACCCACATTGCCCGCACCAATAATGCTGATTTTTGCTCGCCGCATGACACACTCCTCAAGATAACCAAGTCATTTGACATACGGGGTGATGCCCCGGTCGCAATCCTAGACTGGACACTGCTAAAGGCTTTTATTCTTTCCCGAATCGGCCAAAAAGAAAAGGCATGGCTGCGATCGGTGATTCTTTCGCACATATCCCGCACTGTGGTCACCCCTTTGCACTAAGCCAGGCGCAAAGAACGGGCCTCTTGTCGCGCACATCGGAAGATGTTACGTAAAAAGGTTTGGGAATCGTCGAAGCGTGGCCAATTCCTCGTGATTTGTGGAATCAGTAAACAAGTTCGGCTTGGAGCAACGCGAGAAAAGGAGTCGGGAAGATGGATATCCAGCAACTCGTTTCGGAGCTAAAAGAGAAACGCGGTGGGCGAATCATCATGATGGTGGCCGACGGCCTTGGCGGCTTGCCTTTGTCGCCGGGAGGTCCCACCGAGTTGGAGGCGGCGAAGACACCGAATCTCGACCGTCTGGCCTCCCGCGGCGTGTGCGGACTTATGACGCCCATTAAGCCTGGGATCACACCGGGAAGTGGACCGGGACACCTGGGACTGTTTGGGTACGATCCGCTGAAATATGTCATCGGACGCGGTGTTCTAGAAGCCACCGGAATCGGTTTCGCCGTTGGTCCCAAAGACGTGGCCATCCGATGCAATTTCTGTACTCTCGATGCCGAAGGCCGCATCACCGATCGTCGGGCGGGCCGCATCCCAAGCGAGGAAAGTGCCGCCGTCGTTAGCCTGCTGAAGGCCATCCGCATTCCAGGGGTCGAAGTCTTTGTCGAACCCGTGAAAGAACACCGTTTTGTGGTGGTCTTCCGAGGCGAAGGCCTTGGGGCCAATGTGGCCGACACCGATCCGCAGGTCGTCGGCGTGCCGCCACTAGACCCTAAGCCGCTAGACGAAGAAAGCAAAAGAACGGCCGAAATCGCAAAGCAGTTTGTGACCGAAGCCCGCAAGATCCTAGCAAATCAGCCAAAAGCCAATGGCCTGACGATGCGTGGCTTCTCCAAACGGCCTGATTTGCCCACCTATGCCGAAGCCTATGGCCTGAAAGCTGCCGCCATAGCCGTTTATCCGATGTATAAGGGCCTAGCCAGCCTGGTTGGAATGGACCTACTCGGATCACCCACAACCCTCGATGAGGAGATCACCACTCTGGAGCAGGCATGGCGGGAGACGGACTACGATTTCTTCTTTGTCCACTTTAAGTACACAGATAGCCGAGGGGAGGACGGCGATTTCGATGCCAAGGTGAAAATGATCGAACAGTTTGACGCCGTCATGCCGCGTGTCGAGGCCTTGCGCCCCGACGTCCTGATCGTTACCGGCGACCATAGCACGCCTGCCAAGCTCAAAAGCCATAGCTGGCACCCAGTTCCCACCCTTCTTGTTGCCGATACGTGTCGACCGGACGGGGCAAAAGAATTCAGTGAACGGGCGTGCCTCTATGGCGGACTGGGCCATTTCGAGGCTGTCAACCTCATGCCTCTCGCCCTGGCGCACGCGGGCCGATTGGCCAAATTCGGAGCCTAGGTTGCCCCGGCCACGGCCGAGCGTGATCTTCCACTACCGCCGTTTGGGAGGGGCACGATCCTCCGCGCCCGCCCCTCTGCAGGTACGCGCTCTATCGCGTTCGCGGTCTCGTACCGCTTGTTGGTTATATTCCCTGGCAGGACTGGCCGTTTCCGCGTCTTACGCGCGATCCGCGCGTCGAGGAGCTAATTATCGGACAAGCTGAGTTCTGCGCCGCCATCTTGCCCGGGTTGCCGAGGCGACAGATCATCGCTCCTTTGCCGTCGGTACTCAGACGAGCCGCATCTTTCCGAAAGAAACATCGCCATCCGAGATCAAATGTTTACAACCAAGTTATCTGTGGCAATAACCGTGTTTGAGAAGATACGGGCCACCTCGTCCTGTTCTTTTTCACCATCACAATCCACGATCGGATTAAGGTGCACGATGACCAATCGCTTTGCCCTCACCTGGCGGGCAACCTCGGCAGCTTGCGCAACCGTCACGTGGCCAGTTCTTTGCGCCATCTCCTCATACCCTGCCGGATAAAACGCCTCATGGATGAGCAGATCAACATCTTGAATGACCTGGCCATAGACGGGCAGGGCTTCCAAAGTTGTATCCGTAATGTAGGCCACCGATCGATCACCTATCTGAAAACGATAACCCAGTGCCCCTCCAGGATGAGAAAGCGGCACCGGAAGGACAGAAACCGACTCACATCCCGCCCGCTCTGTGGCTATTGCAACGCTCTCGTTCGGACTAACCGGAATAAACTCGTACGGCGGTATCTTGGGAAAAAGCGGCTGCGAGAAAAGTAGATCTTTGATAGCCTTGAGCGTGCTCTCGTCCGCCCAGATCTTCACAGGGCCTACCTCTTTTTGCTGGGCAAGGCCCCAGTAGTACGTCAAGCCAACCACGTGATCAAGATGGGCGTGTGTCAAAAAGACATGCCAGGGTTTGTGGTCCAAGAAACGGCCGAGTCGGAAGAAGGCAGTTCCGGCATCAAGGATTACACCGGCCTGTGGAATCACACTGCAGAGCGTGTGCCTCTTGGAACTTGGATGGTAACCGCCGCTACCTAGGATGTGAATTTCCATAATTCACCCCTATGAGGATGCCTTATCAATCAATGTCTCGCCTTTTCGCATCGCGCCACCAGCCGAAGCAACTCTCGTGTCTTTGGCGATTCTCGGGTCCCATCGGGCATCGGTGCCACAGCCGGGCACAACCCTTCGGCCACTCTTGGCGACGATCAGAACGCCCATTATCCCCCGGGGACAACGATGTATCCCAAATCACGTCTCGTCAACTTTCGTTATTCTTTCCAAGGTAGCACCCCAATGATGACGATGGTAGCCACAAGCATCAAACGTTAACCGGGGACCTGTTACTGCGGTTCCGCTACCCGATAAAATAAGACAAAACGGCTTGGAATTGACGGGATGAGGCCATTCTGAGTAAGAGGCATAAGACTAAATCGCGAATTGGCCAAGACTATACGATAAAGGATTCGTTTTGGGCCCGTAGCTCAGCGGTGAGAGCAGGGGACTCATAATCCCTTGGTCGGGGGTTCGAATCCCTCCGGGCCTACTCGTAAATGAGAGCCACAAACTTTGCTAAGAGCCTATCCCATAATCTCCCCTCGCCCGTTCAGCGGGAGAGGGGTCGGGGGTGAGGGTGCCTCGAATCGCTGCCGGTTTTCTCGATCGATCCCGACGTTCGCTTGCCCTCACCCCAACCCTCTCCCGGAGGGAGAGGGGGGCTTTTTGGGATAGATTCTAAGTCATCACAAAGTGGACAGTAATCTCGCAGTTGCAACACGGCATGACGTGCCCACTGGACGTCGGCACCGAGGATTCGGCTAAAGCGAAGTCTCTCCCTGCCGATACAACCACCGATAGGAAACAGACACTCAACTGCTCGTCCGGCGGTTACGGCAACGGCCGATAGGCACTCGAAAACTGTGCCTGCCGGTGTTTGATTCCCAGGCTGGCTTCGCCGATCAACTCAGGCGCGCTCGTGCTGCTTCCGCCGCGGAAGGCGTCATCTTACCGCCCCTAAGGCAAAAGCCCCACAATCACCAGGAGCGGGCGATTCTTGCAAAAACGCGGCATCAAACGGGCTAACGGTTTGCAATTTGCCGGCAGATGGAAACGGTAGACCATGAGGCAACGTTTGGCTGTCGCTATTTGGTCAACCACGATGGTTCTTCGTCTGAGGAGATCTGTCACCGAAAGAGATCTTCTTCAACAAACCGTAGATACTTGTTTGCATAAAACATGTCAGGCTCGTGTTTCGCCGCCCTCACTCGTATCTCAAAATTAGGCGACTCAGGTTTCCTTCTGTCAAATAGTATTAAGCCGATGCCGAAGATTCTGCATAAAGCATCAACCCTTGCGAGATCCTCCTCAGGCGAGTCACTTGGAATCACTAAATAAGACTTATGGCTAAAAAGTTTGTAGGAACAGGCTTGACCAAACGCCGTGATCACGTTTGCAGTGTCTAGTTTCACCTCTGCAGAGACGATCTCAGTTGGTGGCTTAATGATATCGCTTTTGCGCGGTTCACGGATACCGATGACATCCGGAGTTCCCCACTTGTCTTTGAATTTATTTCTTCCCAAAGGAATCGCTTTGGTGCACTCTTCTAGCTCCCTGACGAGCCACTCCGCAAACGGTTCGTAGAACGATTCCTCGCTTGGAGCCTGTGTGCCAGCAGGAGGCACATCCTCTTTTGCGGGCGCTACTTCCTCTCGAAAGCGTGTATGGCGAAACAAACCTCGTGCAGGCTTGTACACTTTTTCGGGCTCCCCCTTGTCCCAATCCTGGAGAGACCCAGCAATTGTGCCTCTTGGAATATCGGGACACTCTGCCTCGATCGCCCTAACCAAATCAGAGAATCGGATACCGTCTGGCGCTTTCTCGAGCAACTCGATCGCTTTCTGCCTGACGATCTGTCTGCTGGTTACCATATCCCCACCTTGCCCACCAAATCCCTTACATTTACCCTGGCTGGCGAATTCCAAAGCCGTAAGTATAGTCATCAACATTGGCTTACGCTAGTATTGGCCGTGACTTGCTCCGGCCCAGCGGCTAGAATACCTGGTGAAGCTTTCCATCGGTGTTTCTCAGCGTGCGCACCATTTGTACAACTGCCCACGCGCAAAGCCGACGTGTTTTCTGGGAAACTCCTTTGATCTCGGGGCAAACCAAACGGCCCGGCGAATTTTTCTCGTGCTCTTTTCGGCAGCTGCTCTTTCAGCCGGTTTAGTAAGAGCCCATTCCATAATTCCCGTCACCCGTTGGGCGCGAGAGGGGGCGCGGGTGAGAGTGGCTCGAATCGCTGCCGGTTTTCTCGATCGACTCCGACGATCGCTTCCCCTCACCCCAACCCTCTCCCGGAGGGAGAGGGGGACTTTTTGGAATAGACTCGAAGCCAATTATTCGTTTTCCTGCCAGACCACTTCCATGGCCGCCGGATTATTCTGATCCACGGTCAACGTCCGTACGACCCAAGTGTTTTCCTTCCCCACACGGACCAAGTACCGCCCATGGAATCCACGCACACGATAGGTGCCCGCTTGGTCCGTGTGGCCTTCTGCCTTTGTTTTCCACTCCTGGTGAATAAGCCGTTCAAGTTCGCGGTAGGCCGGTTTGGGCTGCAAGTCCTCCGTCATCAAGCCGCCCCGAGCCTCATTTTCTCCCTGCACGGCCGTGCCATCGGCAAGATTCCACCAGGTGATACCGGCCATCATCGGGACGCTAAACCATAATCGATAAAGATTTCGCACCAGTTCGGCTTGAATCTCCTCGCCCTGTTCCCCAGCGGACGGGATCGTGATCTCCGTAATGTAAAGCGGCAAACCAAGTTCACTAAGGATTTGGTAACCTTCTAGGAGTTTGGCAGGGTCAGAGTTCTCGGAACGAAGATAATTTTCCAACGCTTCCCGACGGAAATAATGGAATTGCAGCCCAATCCCACGAACGGACGCTCCGGCTGCCAGTAATCCCCGGATTTGATCACGATACCGGGCCACTTGGGGTGGTGTGTTAAAAGATGTCACTTCGTTGATCATGAGGACCGTGTCTTCAGGGAAGAGCGGTGCCACCTCTTGGAACGCCCAGCGGACGTAATCGCGGTCTTCTGTAAATAGGGGGAAACTCGGCGAAGCAACGAGCGACTCATTCACGACATCCCATACTTTGATTTTGCCAGCGTAGCGTTCCGCGATTTCTTTGAACCGTTTTCGATACAGGGCCTT
>JAKPII010000246.1 GCA_029549885.1 Planctomycetota bacterium | reverse complement strand
GAGGTCTTCCGGTTGATCCTTCCCTTTGGGGTAGAACTTACCGTTGCGGATCACACCTTCCTCGAGGTAGAACTCGTTATCAACGATGGGGTCGAACTTCTTGCCGCCTGGGCCGGCCTTTCCCACAAGCCCTCGCACCTCGAAGAGAAGGATGGTATCACCAAAGCCCATCACGGTGATCTGCATATTGGGCGTTTCGCCCTGGTCTTTCCAATTGTGCTGAGGTTCATCGACGAAGCGGCCGCCGGCGCTGATGACCCAATCGGGCAAGGTGGCACCGGGGATGGCCCAACGGGCGATATCCATTTGGTGGACGCCTTGGTTGCCGATCTCGCCGTTACCCGTTGGCCAGAACCAGTGCCAGTTGTAGTGGACAAGGTTTTCATGGTAAGGCAACTGCGGCGCGGGACCTAGCCACAAGTTATAGTCGAGTTCTGGCGGAGGATCTTTCACAGGCTTGAAGCCAATCGTCCATCGCGGCTTGCTGGCATAACCCTTTGACACGAGGAGTTTGCCATACTTTCCGCTGGCAATCGCCGCCACCTGGCGCGCCCAGCCGGCACTGGCTCGGCTTTGCGTACCGTGCTGAACGATGCGGCCATACTTGCGGGCAGCCTCCACACACTTACGCCCCTCAAAAACATTGTGGCTGCACGGCTTTTCGACGTACACATCTTTCCCCGCCTGGCAGGCCCAGATCGTCATCAAAGAGTGCCAGTGATTGCAGGTGGCAATTGAAATCGCATGCAAGTCTTTATCATCGAGGGCCTTGCGAACATCCTGAACGCATTTCGGCGTGTTTCCGCCGCGGGTCTCGACCTGCTTAATGCGACCTGCAAAGAGGCGGCTGTCAGGATCGATCAGATACGTGACCCGAACATTGGGCATCGCACAGAAGGCATCAATGTGACTAGACCCACGGCCACGGATTCCTGCTACCCCAATATTGATCGTCTCATTGGCACCGATGATCTGCCCGGAGCTTCGCGTGCCGGAGATGGCGAAGCTAAAGGCGGTACTGGCCAAAGCCGATGATTTAATGAACGTACGACGACTCAAACGTGCCATAGTCAACCTCCCCTCGCACGATGCGAGTTATTTGGGAAACAGGGAACCAAACGGTCAAACACAGTTTATATTGAACACCATCGTGGCGGGCCATACGGTGAGGGACTTTTCATCCGATCCTCGATGACCCCCGTCACGAATCCGGTAACTCATGCCCGCTAAGTATTGAACCAAGCGGCCATCTGTTTGTCCAGTCACTTGTGGCATTTCAAAGAATTATTTGCCGAATGGAGACAACGTCGGTGTTACCTCGAATTTGGATCAAGCGGCTCTGCGACACAGTCTGGTGTGGTGAACGCCTCTGATTCTGCTTACCCACTACATGGATTGGGGAAAGGGCCCCGGGATTGATCAAGTAACAAACGATGGGCGCCTGTCAGTTGCGTCATATCTTCCCGAGGGCCGTCACGGGAAACACAGCCGGAGGATCGTGCGCGTGATGCGTAAGCTGCGATTGATCTTGGCAAGGCAAGTTGAGAGCGATAATCTGTTTGGCGATATCTAGGGTAAAGTGACACTCAAGGAGGCCTTCGCTCGATGCGGTACAGGAACGATAAAGATGGAGAGCACAACTGAGGTGAACCTTGCACATGCGCGAGAGAGAAAACTGAAAAAATCGCGCGTGACGGTGATTGAAATTTTTTCAAGATGCAATATAACACTAGTGAAAGCAGTGCATGAATTGGTGGCGCGATGAAGCATTGCCTAAGTAAGAAGTGCGTGGCTGGGTAGTTGTCTGTGTGCCAGGGCGGGAAAGGTGGCCAAGTGATGGCTTCGATGGTCGAAGCCAACCCGCCGGCACCTATTGGACGGAGGTCTGAACCGTGGCTGAAAAGAAGGCTGCCAAGAAGACGGCGACCAAGAAAGCGGCTCCCAAGGCCGCCAAAAAGGCCGCCAAAACGGCAACCAAGAAGGCCGCTAAGAAGAAGTGCTGATTGGGTTTCAGCGGCTTTCACCGGGGAAATGAAGGAAACGGACGTCCGACTGACCCCGGCAGGTTCCGGACCAAGGACAACGACGAGAAAGGGCCGTGATGCAGGATGGATCACGGCCCTAGTTTTTTCTCAGCTCACTTCTTGGGGAATCAAACGTCGGAATAGCTCACGAGCTTCTGCGAATGGTTCCAGGGCCCGGTCTAAAATCCCCAACGTGTAAGCAATCGTTACGCCATAGTTGGAAATGGGAACCTGGGCACGACGGCACCGCTCAATGCGGCTCAATACCTCGCGGCGATTCCACATGCATGCCCCGCAGTGGATGACGAGCCGATAATTTGACAAGTCCTCAGGAAAATCGTGTCCCTGGACCGTGGTGAATCGGAGGGGACCACCAACATGTTGCTGTAACCAGCGGGGAATCTTCTCGCGACCGATGTCATCCGTGATGGGATGATGGCTACAGGCCTCAGCCACCAACACATGATCACCGGTCCGCAGGGATTCAATCGCCAAAGCGCCGCGGACGAATTCATTCAAGTCCCCTTTCTGTCGGGCCATCAGGATAGAAAAGGATGTCATGCTCACATCTTGGGGCGTAACGTTGGCGACATGCTGGAAGGCCTGACTGTCCGTCACCACAAGCGAAGGCTTTCGCGGTACTTGTTGGAAGACCTGCGCCAATTCTGTATCGCGGACAACCAATGCCATGGCTCCGTGATCGAGGATTTCCCGCAACGTCATAACCTGGGGCTGGATCAGTCGTCCCTTGGGAGCCTCTTTGTCAATCGGAATGACGAGGACGACCAGATCGCCCGGCTCGATCAGGTCACGAATCAGCGGGGGACTATTGATAAAGTCCTCGGGTGCGGCGCGGATCAAGGCTTCGCGCACGGCCTCCAAGCCTTCCCGGCGAAGGGCGGATGTGAATACGAAGGGGATTTTTTCCTGCTCGAACCGCCGACATAAAGCTTCGTTGGGCAGAGCGAGGTCCATCTTATTGAAGACCACAATGACTGGGACCCTGCGTTGTCGGAATTCCTGGAGAAGCTGTTCCTCGAAGGCCTCCCAGCGGCCGGCATCGCAAACAAGCAAAGCCAAGTCGGTACGATCGAAGACCTGGCGCGTCTTCTGCACGCGCATTTCACCTAAAGCCCCTTCGTCATCAACTCCTGCCGTATCGATAAAAAGCACGGGACCTAAAGGCAGCATTTCCATGGGCTTTTCGACAGGATCGGTCGTCGTCCCGGCCACGTCCGAGACGATCGAAACTTCCTGCCGGGTGAGCATATTGAGTAAAGCGGATTTGCCCGCGTTGCGTCGGCCAAAAATGCCAATGTGGAGACGAAAACTTTTGGGTGCAGGGCGATAACCGGTCACGCGATCCAAAACCTTTTTTGAGAAACTTGACTATTAAGAGCCTATCCCCGCCCCCCTCGCCCGTTCGGCGGGAGAGGGGCCAGGGGGTGAGGGTGGCTCGAATCGCTCCTGGTTTTCTCGATCGACTCCCACGACGGCTTACCCTCACCCTAACCCTCTCCCAGAGGGAGAGGGAATTTTGGGATAGGCTCTAACTCGGGAGCTTCCTATCTATTGTATGGGCTATGATTGGTCAAAAGTTCTGCCTCGGCTTGCGTCGAGATGTTCCAAATGCGGACCTGTCGTGTGCGATCGAGGGAAAGAAAGCTCTGACCATTAGGGGCAAAAAGGATGGGGCCGGCCAGTTCGGGAAAAACGGCGTGACAGCGCCCGCTGGCGACATTCCAAACACGGAGTTCGACTCGCCCTGCTGCCATTTCCGCCGGGGTTGCCGAAAGCAAAGCCTGCCCATCCGGCGAAAACGCAAGGTGCGAGATGAATCCGGGGGTCTCATCCCAAATAGCCACCCGCTCTAAGGTAGAAAGTTCAAGGAGTTGAATCGCCGGTGAAATTCGACCGACGACGGCCAGCCAACGCCCCAGAGGATCGAAGGCCGCCGCGGCGGGACCACCATCCAGATTTGTGCTCGCCAGTGGTCGAAGCCGCGGAACGTCCCAGAGGATCAATCGGCCATCGGCCGTGCCCACTAGAAGTCGATCCCCCTGTGGCGTGAACAAGAGAAGCGTGGCATAAGTGTTACGGAGGGCCATCTGCTCGATTTCGTTTTCCAGCCAGGTGACCGTGTTCCATCGGAAGATCCGACCGCGGCGATCGCCCGCCAGCAAGGATTGCCCATCGGGGCTTAAGGTCATGGCCGAGATAGGGGCCGGAAGTGTGGCAATCACCCGTCGAACACTGAGCGTTTGGGCGTCGCGAATTTCAACCATGCGTTCGCGCACCACAGAAATGAGCCACTTTCCGTCGCGGGTAAAGAATAACCAATCATCGGATAAACCGTTTTGCTTAGCACTAATCAAACGATTCCTCGTGGGAACATCCCAAAGGCTGAGCGATGAATCTCGCCAAAGCGTTCCTTCGACCGTGGCAAGATGTTTTCCGTCGGGCGACCAGGCCATGGCCCGCGTTGTCCGGTTGTCTGTGCCCAAGCGCAAAGGAACATCATGCTTTTCCAAATCCCAGAGGTTCAACATCCCTTGAGACGCCGTGTAAAGGCCGCGTCCATCTGGGCTAAAGGTTCCGTACACGGCATAACCGATGTGGGCCGTTAAACGGTGGCTCTGGGCAAGACTCTTCACATCCCACACTTTGGCCGTGTAATCCTCGGCCGCGGTCAACAAGCGACGTCCATCCTGGGAGAACTGAACTGTACGGATTGCGTGGAAATGGACATCTCGCAAATACCGCGACTGTTTGGAAGCCATGTTGTACAGCCACACGTTGCCCGCCGCTGCTGCCGCAATTAGGTTACCATCTCGCGAAATGTCGATGCTCAAGACAGGATCCTGAAACTCCCTGAGGGAAAGCAGGATCTCCAATTGTGGCCAGGAAAATAGAACGATCCGGCCGTTGACAGCTCCACATGCCACGACCCTTCCCTGGGGTGAGAACTTAACAGAACGAAACATGCCAGCCTGTCCCAGGCGGTGCTGGCCGTGAACAATGAGCGTCTTTTTTTCCGTGGAAGTCGCCAGGGGTGGGAGGAAAAAGAACCGGTCACCCTCCCCTGCGGATGCCTGTTTCGGCGCATTTCGCGGGGGCATCACCGTGACTACCTCGGCATTCACCTTCGCCAGGAGCGATTCCACCGTAACCTGGGGACTAAGAGGGAACACGCCAATACCCCGATCCGTCGCTGCCAGAAGGACCTGGCCATCGGGATGGACGGTCAAATCCCACGCCACATCGTTGCCTTCCAGCCGGAACTCCCTGAGTAGTTGTGCCGGACCATCCTCATCCGAGGGCTGCCATTGCCAAATCCGGATGGTGTGATCGTAGGACGCCGTGACAAGCCAGTTGTTCTGGGGAACCATGGCGAAAGCGGAAATCCAGTCACTATGCGCGGTAAAGCTGTGACTGACCCGCTGATCAAGCGTGTTCCAAACCAGAATCGTCCCGTCCCACGTGCCCCAGAACAGGTACTGGCCGTCTGGTGATAACGTGAGACGGCGGACCCATTTCTCTTGGTTGACCGCAAGTGTCCAGTAGGTCCTGCCTTCATGACACAGACGATGGAGGAGGTGCCAGGCAAAGTCGCGGAGGTCTTCGGGACACTTTTCCGGGTCTTCCAGAATGGCCAGCGCCTGGGCCGTATTGTCGCCTAACAATTCCTGGGCACGTGCCAAGGCCTCAACGTATTGTCGCTGACGACTGAGGTCTTCCTGCGAGCGGAGTTCTTCCGCCTGTTTTTCGGCGAGTTGCGCCAGGGTTTGACGATCCTGTTCAATCTTTTGCAGTCGTGCAAAATGCCACCGCAGGCCAAAGATCACACCCAAAACGGCAAAGACCGTCATCACTCCCATGAGAACGGCTGTGGAGTGGCGTCGAACCCACTTTGCGAGCCGTTCCACCGGTCCTGCGGGTCGCGCCAAAATGACGTGCCCTTCGAGGAATCGCTGCAAATCATCCGCCAGGGCCGCAGCCGAGGGGTACCGGCGCTCTGGTGCCTTTTCCAAGCACTTCATGCAGATCGTCACGAGGTCACGATGAATGTACGGTTGCAGTCGCGAGGGCGGAACCGGGTCCTGGTGGCGAACCTGAAGGAGTGTCTCGATGGCATTCTTGCCGGTAAAGGGTGGCCGACCTGCCAGCAGTTCGTACAGGATCGCCCCCAGGCCATAAACATCGGTGGCAGGTCCAACAGCTCCCACCTCGCCCGCCGCTTGCTCCGGGGCCATGTAGCTGGGTGTACCAACCAAATCCTCCTGCGAACCATTGGGCGAGACCTCGTCCAGCCTTTTCGCCAGTCCAAAATCCACGATTTTTGGTGTGCCATCAAGGTCCAAAAGGACATTGGCGGGTTTCAGGTCTCGATGAAGGATGTGGTGCTCGTGGGCGTACTGGACGGCACGGGCAATTCGTTCCACCAGGCGTGCTGCCTCGCGTGGCGACCACACCCGATCCGGACGATCGGCCAGCGATCCCCCCTCCAAATACTCCATAGCGACGAAACAGGTATCGCCGGATTCACCGACCTCGTATATCTGAACAATGTGGGGATGTCGCAACCCTGCGGCGGCCTGCGCTTCGGCGAGGACCCGCTCTCGCGCTGCCCGATCCCAACTCGCCTGATTGATGACTTTAAGCGCGACGTATCGCTTGAGACGTAAGTCGCGAGCCTTGAAGACGACCGCAGTGGCCCCTCGCCCGATCTCTTCTAGCAGCTCGTAGTGCCCAAGAATTGTGCCGCGAACACCCGACTCGGAAACTGTCCCCTCGGCTGCGAAACCTTCGCCGGTGGTAGTTTCAAATGGGGATGAACCTGATTGGCCTTCGGCGGGGGTCGCTGGAGCGTCGAACGAATTGGCGACTAAATCCGAAGGCTCTCCCTCCGCATCATTTTCTTCTTTGGTTGAATCAAGAGAGTGAAGTGACGCCGCCACCAAATTGTGAACGAAAAACAACTCTTGCAGGTCATCTTTCAAGTAAGGAAAGCGTTCATAGTACTCATCGGCCTGCGGCGATTCTCCGGTTTCGCTACGTGCCACGAATTCTGTGTAGATAAGTTCCAGCAAAAGATCAGTCTCAAGCTGGCTGACGTCCAGGGTGGCCAGATAGTCCTCGACCCGGCGGGCTTCCCGATGACGAATTGCCCGATCAAGTTGGTGGCACAAATCGCGAATAGTCTCTTCCAAACCCGCCATGATTGCAGCGCGGTCCCCTATTGAGGATGTGAACGGGGCTTGCCCCTCTTCTATATTGTGCCGCTGGCAGGCCGAAGAACGCAAATCCTGTGGAATCCAAAGCCCGCAGAACCCCGGCAACGCAGAAATCGGCGGACGCAGGGGACCGCGTCCCTCCCA
>JAKPII010000238.1 GCA_029549885.1 Planctomycetota bacterium | reverse complement strand
GTGAAGTCCAGATTTGGGTCGCCTGCCGTCAGAAATGGCATGAACGCCCTTTTACCTTCCTTCCGCAAAGCTTTGAACACTTCACTGATCCTAGACATATAATGCTGCTTTTCCCGTGCAGTCATCTTATTGAAAGCTGGTGTGTCTTTCTTTTGGTCTCAAATCACTTACGCAAATTGCTGGCCAAGAAGTCGCGCGACCTCCTGAGTATCTTTGTCACCGCGGCCAGAGAGACAGACAATGATAACCTTCTCGGGCGGCAACGAGCGTGCAAGCTCCATGGCCTTGGCCAAGGCGTGGGCACTCTCTAGAGCAGGAAGGATTCCCTCGTATCGAGCCAACGTTTGAAATGCCTCGAGGGCCTGTTGGTCTGTGACACTGGTGTAGGTCACACGTCCGGTCTCTTTCCAATAACTGTGTTCCGGACCCACGCCGGGGTAATCGAGACCTGCCGAGATCGAATGGACATTGGCCGTCTGTCCATCCTCGTCTTGAAGGACATAGGAAAAGGTTCCATGGAGAACACCTGGTTGCCCATAGGAAAGGGTTGCCGCATGATCACCCAGTTGGGGCGAACGCCCACCAGCTTCGACCCCCAAGAGGGCGACATCGTCCTCGATGAAGGGATAAAACATCCCGGCTGCATTGCTTCCACCACCGACACAAGCCACAATCCAATCTGGCAAGCGTCCGATTTGCTCCAGGCACTGTGCGCGGGTTTCTCGTCCGATGATTGACTGAAAGTCGCGGACGATCCTTGGGAAGGGATGAGGGCCGGTGACCGATCCCAGACAATAATGAGTCGTTTCGACAGAACTCATCCAGTCGCGGAGTGCCTCATTGATGGCGTCCCTAAGGGTCTTGGAACCGCTTGTGACCGGGATGATCGTGGCCCCGAGAAGTCGCATGCTGAAGACGTTGGGACGCTGCCGCCGGATATCTTCCTCGCCCATGTAAACGACGCATTCTAGCCCAAAACGGGCACATGCCGTTGCGGTGGCAACGCCATGCTGACCCGCACCCGTCTCCGCGATCACGCGGCGCTTTCCCATGCGGATCGTGAGCAGGGCCTGTCCCAGGGCATTATTGATCTTGTGGGCACCCGTGTGATTTAAATCCTCCCGCTTCAGAAAAATCTTGGCACCGCCGCAGAGTCTCGACAGCCTTTCAGCGAAATAAAGGGGAGAGGGGCGACCGACGTAGTGCCGGTAAAGATACTCCAATTGCTGGTGAAATTCGGGGTCGGCAATGGCCTTCTCGTATGCCTCGGTCAGTTGATCGAGCGCAAACATCAAGGTTTCGGGCACAAATCTGCCCCCGAACTTTCCGAATCGCCCCTGCTGATCAGGGACGTTTGTTGTAACTCGCATGGGAGAATCGCCTTTAATCCACACAACAACCTTATCAAGGACCGAAAAAACCAATTATAACACTTGTGCAGCACGCCAAACCAAAAATCTTATCGTAGGTTAGAATTGAGATGTCAATCAAGGCGTCATCGAGGCGGTGAGAGTTGAAAGATCGGCCGGGCATGGGTGACTTTGCCAAATAGAACACACTCGACATATGGGATGATCGTACTTTCCGGGAAATACCGTGCGGGGACATGAAAAGCTATGACCGGATCGGATACGTTTCTTGACCCCGGGTTCTATGAGCTTGTTCACCAGATTCTGTCGAACTCCCAGCGACGGGTGCTTCGAGAGCGGCGAATTCGTCCCCGTTTCTCGTTTGATGTGAAGCAGCGGATCGCCCCGTGGACGAACAGCAGGCCGGAGGAAAAGGATTTTATCCCCGTTCGTTGCTTCGATCTTAACACTAATGGTGTCGCCTTTTTTCTCGAAGAGCCGCCTAGTTTCCGACGACTCATCGTCGAGCTGAGTTGTCCGCAGCGGAAGGTCTACTTGGAATCGGAAGTTGCCCATTGGGAATACGTCTATCTTTATCCGTGCGGTGACATTGTGCCCGAAGAAGTGGTGAATGAACTTGATGAGGAAGAGCGACGAGACCTGGGAGAAGCACAACGTCTTGTCCTCGTCGGCTGCCGCTTCCTCGCTCGATCCAAGCTGTGCCACGAAAAATAGACGCACAAGTGGTGGGCCCATGAGGCCGCGTTCCTGAGTTGTCCCATCGAGTAGGGGGAGCGGGGCGCCGATCTTTGGTCAAGAACAAGGATGGGAGATTTCCATCATTTTTAGCCCTCACAGTGAGGCGATGTGTCACGGGTCATGATGCGCACGAACGGTAGGTGGGTTGGAAGACGAACCCGCGGGGGTATCTGAGCCTTCTTCCCAGCCAGATTGCACTACCTGAAGGAGATTGGCCCGAAGTATCTGCACATGTTCCGGATCGAGCAATTTCTGCCCCTTTTGATCTGTGACGTAAAAGACATCGACCACCTGATCGAGAAAGGTCCCAATCTTGGCACGCCAGATGAAACAGCCGGCCATGAACAGCTCTCGGCTAATGGCATATAGCAGCCCAGGGCGATCGTTCGCAAAGACCTCGATTAACGTGAAGTCGGAGTGACTAACGTTGTCAATTTGGACGCGAACACGCGCCTGAGGTACCTGGACACGCGACGATGGGGACATGCCCCATATTCGTGGAAAGACGGGTTGAAACTGCTTCTCCCGAAGTGCTGAGACGATCGCCGTGCGAATGTCCTGGTAACGATCCAAAGGAGGCTCACCCGCAAAATATGGATCGCGCACCGTGTACCGGTCGATGATCCAGCCATCAGCCAAGGTGTAGATTTGGGCGGCCAGAATTTCTAGCCCACAGCTTGTGATGGCCCCGGTCAATCTGTGAAAAATTCCCTCGATGACATTCTCTCGAGTGGCAATCGTCAGATTAAGGGTCTGGCTTGATGGACGATATTCTATGCGGACATCCACAGGACAGTTGCCCAACGATGCAAGCCAACGGAGATCACGAACGATCGTCTCAACATCCGTAGCTAGGAGATAACCCGCCGGTAGTTCACGTACTTGGCGTGAAAAGAACGGCCGAGCGACATCATGTCCCAGGGCGTTTTCGACAGCCTTCCGCCGTTCTTGGAGATCAAGGTCTGTGAGGATGACATCGCCAGAATCGGAAAGGTAGCGCATCGTCCGCTGATATAGCTCTGCCAACAAGTCAGCCTTCCATGCCGTCCAATTGTCCGGTGAAACGGCCATCAAGTCGGTGGCCGTCAGAATATACATCATGCGCAGCACATCGGGTGAGCCGATTTCCGCAGCAAACTGGACGATCAATTGCTCATCGTTGATGTCACGGCGAAGGGCCAGGTGATTCATTCTGAGATGATTGGCGACAAGAAACTCCAGTAATTCGGCATCGTCGGGCTCGAGGGCGAGATATTCGGCCGTTCGGCGGGCAATCGATCGCCCGGCCTCGCTGTGGTCAGCCGCTAAACCTTTGCCAAGGTCGTGCAGAATAATGGCCAAATGAAGAATCTTTTTGTTGATGGTCTTTCGATATGTCTCACCCAGCAGGCCCGGTTGATAGGCCAAAGCGGTCGCCGCCTCGAGGGCGTTCAGGCAGTGCTCATCGACTGTGTATTTATGGTACTGATTGAACTGCAAAAGGCCGCGAGCATGCTCCATGTCGGGTAGAAAATTCTCCAAGAGGCGGACTTGATGGAGCCCACGGATGAGTGAGGCCGTCTGGTGGGGTGATTGCAAAAGTTGTAAGAATCGCTGCCGGATTTCGGGTGTGGGCGGCGCGGCAAAAAGGCTTCGGAATTTCCAGATTTCGATCCACACGCTTGCATCGAAGGGCAAATCAAGCTGTTGACACGCCTCGAAAAGATCGAAGAGGCCTGCCCAGCCACGCTTTAGCGTTTCTCGGCCGGATTCCGTCAACCACAGTCGTCCTTTGATTTCAACAAGTGTGCGATCCTTGCTTCGTTTGGCAATTCCCTTGGGTGGTGTCAGTTGGTGCTCTAAGGCATGTGCCAGTCTTTTTGCCACGAGGACGACCTGTTCTGTGCGGCGAAAATAGTCACGCATGAGCACTTCGACGGGAAGGAGATTGACCGTTGCTTGACAGTGCCACCGCTCTGCCAGGAGCCATTGATCGCTGCGCGAAAAGACGTCCTCGGGGCGGTTAGCCCACAGGTGCAAGAGATGGCGGATTTGTAAGAGAAAATCCTCCGTATCGCTTAGCGCCTCTAGCTCTTCGCGCAATAGGACGTCCGTGATCGGAATCGACGACACCGGTTCCCAAAGCTCCCAAAAATACCTGATCCAGTCAATAAACTGGATATCACGAAGGCCACCAGGTGATCGTTTGATGTTGGGCTGGAGTAAGAAGACGGTCTTGCCAAATCGATCACGCTCTTCGCATCGGGCACGTTCGATAGAGGCGAGTACTCGCTTGAGGTTACGTCGTAACTTATTACGGATAGCCTCCTGAAAGGCTTCAAACACAGGGCGATGCCCCCAAAGAAAACGGGCAGACAGAACTGCTGTGCAAAAATGAGGATCTTGCAGGATCTTTTGCAAAGCCGCACGGGCACGCAATTGTAGGAATCCTAGTTTCAGTCCGAGATCATAGATGTCGCGAAAGTAGGAAGAGATAAAACCTTTCCACCCCGAGGGTTCCCGCCGGGTGGTCAAAATCAAGAGGTCCACGTCGGAGTGAAGAGAAATCGTGCCCCGGCCATAACCGCCTAAGGCCATGACAGCGTAAAAGTCCGTCTCCTCGTTCCAAACCGCGTCTGCTTTATCCGATGAATGAATCTTCCACAATTGATGTAAGATGTGGTCGCGGAGACGGCAGAGAGACAATGCCGCTTGGAGGCCTTTACCTGGGGAATATTCCTCCGAGATTGCCGCTTGGCTTTCTCCCCAGAGGCGGTCGCGAAATGCCTTGACGTGAGGCGCTAGCCCATCGCGTACAAGGCTACGAGAGCCATCATGCGTCGATGGGACCATGGCTACCTGAGGGCTGCGTCATCGGTTTCGCGTGTCCTTATCCGAATGGCTTGGGACACGTCACTGACAAATATCTTACCATCCCCGACTTGCCCGGTTTGTGCCGCTTGAATGATGCTCTCAAGTACTTGTTCCAGGTCGGCGTCGGGGACGACGACCTCGATCTTGACTTTTGGGATGAGGTCCACGCTGTATTCCGTACCGCGGTAAGTCTCGGTGTGTCCTTTTTGGCGACCGAAACCGCGGACCTCTGTGACGGTCATGCCCTGGATGCCGATCTCCATGAGCGCCGCTTTGATGTCTTCCAATTTGAAATGCCTGACGATTGCTTCTACTTTTTTCATATTGCAGTTACCTCACATGCTTTTTGTGGAAGACCATTGAACACAATCACTTCTTACGGGGTTGGGCCAATGCCGCCGAACCTCCCAGAGGCATCCCTGTATCAACGACGAATGCCTCGGGATAGGCGAGAATGCCGTGTTCACTGATATCGAGGCCGGCCAGCTCTGTCTCTGGTTTGACCCGAAGTCCTACCGTAGTCTTGATCGCGTAGAAAAGCAACAGCGCCATGCCGAAAGACCAAACGAAGGCCACCAGAATGCCTGCACCTTGGACAAGGAGCTGATGCGCGCTTCCGGTGATCAGGAGTCCGCCATCCCTGGCAAACAGTCCCACCGCTAGCGTTCCCCAGGCGCCACAGAATCCGTGGACCGAAACCGCTCCGACAGGATCGTCCACCCGGAGACGATCGAGGCCTACTGCCGCAGCTACCACCAGGCAGCCGGCAATGAAGCCTGTGAGAAGTGACAAAGGTACGGAAATCACATCACAGCCTGCGGTAATCGCCACAAGCCCGGCGAGTACACTGTTGAGAGCGAATG
>JAKPII010000234.1 GCA_029549885.1 Planctomycetota bacterium | reverse complement strand
CACAACACCCATTACCCCCTACGGGAGTCGAACCCGTGTTTTCGGACTGAGAATCCGACGTCCTGGGCCACTAGACGAAGGGGGCTTACCTATTCACCACTTATCGAAACTTATCTTAACGCTTTAGCTCGGTTTGTCGAGCGATATCTGTCAAGCGACATCGCTTAGTATCGACGGACATGCGCAAATCCATAACTTTTTGCCCGCCGTTCTAGCTACCCTTAATTTACGCACGGCTTCGGCTTTTTCAAGTAGGTCCTCCCGCAGATGGTTCAGCGCCACGAGGCACGTCATTCCTACGGCTCGCGCTCAACGTGCCGTGCGCCAATGTTTGGTCACGGCCAAGATTGCACATGTGGCACGGCGGTGGCACCTTTTACCGTAGAGTCTCTCACTCGCGGCGAAGCGATCCACAACAACACTTCGGGCGACTTGGTGGGGTCAAGGCTTGGTAGCAAGCGGCTCCTCTCAAAGTCGGCTTCCTGGCCACTATCCGCCCAACGTGATGCAGGCTTGCCACCGTTGACCGTCACCGCACAGCAATCGTCCCCAATTGATTGCACGGCGCACCCGGTTCGCATACAATCGACGCAGCCGTCGGGGAAAGACTTCCCCAAGTTTCAGCAAGCGTGTCCGGCTTCCTTAGGTTTGCATCAACGGCTCTGGCTGTGACAATTTGCTGAGACGATTTAGCGGGAACGCCGTTCTGTTTAGAGCATGGTGTGGAAGGGCATCAACCCTGTTCCAACAATAGGAGACTCGTCGATGGCCAGAGACCGTGTTCGAGTGGCAATTATTGGGCTTGGGTTTGGAGCCGAGTTCATCCCCATCTATCAAAGGCACCCGCAGGCCGAGATGTACGCCATTTGTCAGCGTAACCAGGAAAGACTGCACCAAGTGGGCGACATTTTCGGTGTCCCCGTCCGCTATCATCGGTACGAGGATGTTCTCGCCGACCCCAATGTGGACTTTGTCCACATTAACACGCCGATTCCTGACCACGCTTGGATGTCCATCGAGGCACTCAAGGCGGGAAAGCACGTCATGTGCACCGTGCCGATGGCAACCACCATTGACGAATGTCGGAAGATTGTGGAGCTTGTTCACGAGACGAAACTCAAGTACATGATGGCCGAGACGGTCGTCTATTCCCGCGAATTCCTTTTCATCAAGGAGATGTATCAAAAAGGAGAATTGGGCAGGATCCAGTATCTGCAAGCCTCACACACTCAGGACATGGATGGTTGGCCTGATTACTGGCAGCGGATGGTCCCCATGCACTATGCCACGCACGTCGTGGGGCCGTGTTTGGGCCTGCTCAATGGGCGGGCTGAATATGTATCGTGTTTCGGGTCAGGGAGGGTTCGTCAGGAGATTTGGGAAAAATCGGGCAGTCCGTTCGCCATCGAATCGTGTCACATCAAGATCAAAGACTCGGATGTGGTGGCCCACATTTGGCGGTTCCTCTACGACACCGCTCGGCAGTATCGAGAAAGCTTCGATGTCTATGGAAGTAGGGCCAGTTTTGAGTGGACACTGGTCGAGGGTGAGCCACACATCTGGCATACAGCCAAAAAGCCAGAGCCAGAGATTCCCAGCAAGATCAGGGTACCCGATTACGCCCATTTGTTGCCGGAACCCATCCGCCTATTCACGCAAGCGATTCACGATCCGCAACATCGTTCCTTTATCCAGGGGGCGGGTCATGGGGGATCTCACCCCCATTTGGTCCACGAATTTGTTTCGGCCCTCATCGAGGATCGCGACCCCTGGCCGAATGCCGTGCAGTCGGCGAACTGGACATGTGTGGGCATCTGCGCGCACCAATCGGCCATGGAAGGAGGACGGATCATCCCGCTGCCCGACTTCACACTCACCTAACCGGTGGCTTTCGTGAAGGTCCGGTTTTGGTCAAGATGATGCGAAACCGTTTTAATGGCCCGCATCCTGTTATGTAGGATTTCCATGGTTTTGAACGGTCTAGCAGACTAAGCCCCTTCTCGATTGCAAAGCCGTGGTGGGCCCGCTGATCGGAGTTCTAGCCTCCGCGGCCGGTGGCGGCTTAGCACAGAATCGGCAAACTGGGTCCGGATCTTGCCCATTTCTAATGGCGGGTCTTGCGTAGTCCCCTATTCCCTCCCACCTTATCCCGACAACGGTTTTTGGTGTGCGAATTGCTCTTGATGGAACCGACCTGGGTTGCTAAGGTTCGCCCGGTTTTCGACACAGTTACGAACGAATCAGGGGAACCGTGAAGGCGATTCCCTAGCCTAAGCCATTGGCCTTGTAGCTAACGTTCCGAAGGGAGTATGGAGGTTTGTGATGAGGTCCCCACTGCAGAAATCCTTGAGCGAACACGTCGGGTGGGTTGTGCTGCTAACAGCAATCGTTGGCTCAACGGTGGCCTTTGCCAACAACTCTGCACAGCCGACACCAACTCCGCCTGGACATTTGCGACCTCGCGCTGTGGACATTTCGCTGAGTCAAAACGGCGTTTTTTCCGGAAAAGTCGTTGACGCCCAAGCTCGACCGGTTGAGAAGGCCGAAATTCTGTTTCGGCAGTCCGGCAAGCAGGTGGCTAAGGTTTCTACCAGTCGCAACGGAGACTTCGACGTAACCGGGTTAACGCCAGGAGTCTATCAGATCGTCGTACTGCCGGACCGCACCCTCACGGTGCGTGTTTGGGACAAACGCTCGGCCCCGCCGGTAGCACGCCCCGAGTTGCTTATCGTGATGGGTGACGACACAATTCGGGGGCAACGCCGAATCGGCGAACTGCTACCGTTAGAGAACACGGTGGTGGTCGGCGGCATGGTGGCAGCAGCCATTGCCATCCCAATTGCGATCGCTAACTCTAGCGACGATACCGAACCTGTCAGCCCGTGAGTATCCTCCTTCCGCGTTCCCCAGACTGATAACACGTCGAAGTCGAGAGCTCATCATGCGCCCTCAGTTTGATTTCGAAATCGCCCCATTCCCCTTATCGGAGGTCCTCTGACAGTCCTGATCGCATGTCCAAAAAGGAAATCAGCGGCTAGAACGAATTTCAATGTTGCGCCGGCGAAGCACTTTTGCGTTCCCGGCGTAACACTTGACAACGGTGTCGTTTCAGACCATCATCAATCGCGGACTGTAACCATTCACTGGGTTGGTCTTTACCTCCCTCGTGCAAGTGTTCCCACCCTTTTTTGGGTTGCACGCTGGTGTTCCGGGATGAGATGGCATGTGGGCCTGTGTTGGTAACCATGGCCCATGTTTGGTCTTTGAGTGCATCTTTATGCAAGACTAAAAAAGGAGAGTTGGCATGCAGGTTTCCAAAACACAGCTTTCCCGCCGGCGGTTCCTTCGCACGGTGATGCTGGGGAGTGGAGTCGCCGTGCCCATGTTGGTATCGCCGCGTGCGATGGGCTTTGCCGGACTTGCTCCGGCCAGCGAGCGGATTATCTTGGGGGCCATTGGCATTGGTAACCGGGGAACGTACGTTCTCGCCTGTTTTCTCCAGGAAAACGACGTTGAATGTGTGGCCGTAGCTGACGTCAAACTGTTCCGGCGGGAACAGGCCAAACGAATGGTCGATGAGCGAAACGGCAATACAAATTGCAAGACTTATCGAGACTTCCGTGAATTGCTCGATCGGCCGGACATCGACGCGGTTCTAATTGCCACCGGCCCGAACTGGCACTGGTTGGCCTCGGTTTTGGCGGCGAAGGCAGGCAAGGACGTGTATTGCGAGAAGCCTTGCACCAAGAACATCATGCAGAGTTTGTCGTTGGCCGAGACGTTCCGTCGGACCGGTCGCGTCTTTCAAGCGGGGACGCAGCGACGGAATCTTCCCCATTTCGCATTTGCGGTGGAGTTGGCCCAAAAAGGTCGGCTGGGCAAGCTGCATACCCTTTATGCCCATCCCGCGGGAATGAGTACGAGCATGAGCGGTTGGGCACCGCCGGAACCCGAGCCGAACAAAGAAGAAATCGATTGGGACCTTTATCTTGGCCCCGCAGCGTGGCGGCCTTTCAACAAGCGGTTTCTCGATGGGTTTAACTTTGAAAAAGGCGGTGGCCTTGTCGGCGGCGGTGTTCTCGAGTGGGGTTCCCATTGTGTCGATCTCTGCCAATGGGCCAATCAAGCGGATCATACGGCCCCGGTTGAGTATTTCCCACCGGAAAACGGCCAGGTTTCTGCCGTTTACGCCAACGGTGTGAGATTGATTCTGCGGGAAACCGGCTGGTTGCCGTTAGGCTCTTGCCCCGTGCGGTTTGAAGGCGACAAAGGTTGGGTCGAAGCCGGTGACAGCGGCAAACTGGCTTTAAGCTCTCCAGCACTGTTGGCAGGTCGCAAGGTGGCCGAGATCGGCGGCTATCCTGCAACGTTCCACGTTCGTGATTTCCTCGACTGCGTGAAAACACGGGGCAAGCCAAAGGCAAACGCTGATGTTGCTTGTCATTCCCATATCACGTGCCACGCGGTAAACATTGCCATTTTCCTCAACCGAAAACTTCGCTTTGATCCCGTGAAGTACGAATTTATCGGGGATGACGAAGCGAATCGCCTGCGCGGCGAGGCACTCCGCGAGCCGTGGAGAGTTTGATGGGTGTTGAACGTTGGGTCGTAATTTCCTCACTTAGCCAAATCGATAACATCTGAGAGTTTTCCCAGTCGGAGGATAAACCATGCGAAGTTTGAAATGTATGATCATCGTGCTGGGCACTGTGTTGCTTTTAACTGCTCCATGCTGGGCCCAACAGCAACCAGCGAAAGAAGCCGACTTGATTGCCGTCCTACAGTCGGATGGGCCAAAGGCCGAGAAGGCCCTGGCCTGCAAGAAGCTGGTGGTCTGGGGGACTGAGGCATCTGTTCCGGCCTTGGCTGCCTATTTAAATGATCCTGAGTTGGCCTCGTGGGCGAGAATCGCCCTGGAGGCCATCCCGGGAGACGCTCCCAATCAAGCCTTGCGGGCAAGCCTCGGGCAATTGAAAGGTCGGCTCCTGGTTGGAGCCATCAACTCCCTTGGGGTGCGACGTGATGAGGGAGCCGTGGCCATGTTGGCCGAGAAGCTCACCGATGCGGATGCCGACGTCGCGGCGGCTGCGGCGACAGCGTTAGGGCATATTGGAGGTCCTCAAGCCGTCGCGGTACTGACCCCCGCCTTGAATACTTCAACAGGAATCGTCAAGAATGCGGTCGCGGAAGGCCTGTTGTTCTGTGCCGACCGATTCCTCGCGGAGGGCAAAAAGCAGGAAGCACGAGAAATCTACGATGCTGTCCGCAAGGCCGATGTTCCCAAGCCGCGTCGTGTGGAGGCCACCCGAGGGGCTATCCTCGCCAGCGGGAAGGAAGGTCTTGACCTTTTGGCCGAGTGCCTTGCCTCCAATGACAAGGACTTCTTCGCTATAGGTCTTTCCACGGCAAGAGAGTTAAAAGGGGCAGAGGTGTCCAAGGTCTTGGTTGGACAACTTGGTCCCATACAAAAGGGCGAGGAGAAGAAGCCAGCGCTGTTGACGATCAAGAAAGCCGAATATGGAGCCGGGGATCGCTGGGCCGACGTGACACAGGCTGTGGCGGCTGCGGTGCGCAACAATACGCTTCGTATCACGGCTTCCAACGCCTTGGCGGGAGACCCCGCTCCCGGTGTGGTGAAACAGTTGCGGATGGTGTACGCCATTGGGGGGCAGGAGCAGACCATTGCGGTCAAGGAGAACGACTCGGTGGTTCTCGGGGAGTCCGTGGCACCAGCTGACCCACGGCAAGTTGCCATTCTGGAGGCCCTGGGCGATATCGGCGATCCCGTGGGGATCGAAGCGATCGTCAAGGCCGCCCGAGACGGAAGCTGGGGCTTACGACTGGCGGCGATCCGCATCTTGGGACGGGTTGGCGACGCCCAGGCAGTCCCCGTTTTAGTTACAGCCGCTGCCGAGGGTGGTGAGTTGGCCCAAGCCGCAGCCGAGGGTCTCATCCAGTTGCCGGGATCGGATGTCGATGCGGCGATTGTGGAGGCCTTGCGCACGGCCCAGGGTCCGGTTCGCGTGGCCCTTCTTCGAGCAGCCGGGGATCGCCTTGTTACGGCCGCTTTGCCGAGCGCCATCACTGATATGGACAGTGGTGATCCTGCGATTCGATTGGCCGCTATCGAAGCCGTTGGGATGCTCGTTCCGCTAGAACAACTGGATGTGCTGATCCGGCGGCTGGTTACTCCGCGAACACCAGAGGAAGTGAACTTGGTGAAGGCGGCCCTTGTCTCAGCCTGTTCTCGCATGCCGGACCTTGACGCCGCCGCAAATAAGCTGATGACGGCGTGGAACAATGCCTCCCCGGACGCCCGCTTGGTCATCGTCGAGGTGCTGGGCGCCATGGGTGGCTCTCGTGCTTTGGCCATCTTGGGCAGGCTTGGGAAAGAAGGGGATGATGCGGTCCAGGATGCCGTCACGCGGGTTCTCGGAGAGTGGATGTCCGCCGACGCTGGGCCGGTGTTGCTCGATCTGGCAAAGACGGGAAATCCCAAATATCGCATTCGGGCATTGCGGGGCTATATCCGCATTGCAAGGCAATTGGAGGTACCTCTTGAGGACCGGATTGCGATGTGTGCGCAAGCGCTCCAGGCAGCGCAAAGACCAGAAGAAAAACGACTCGTCCTGGAGGTCCTCCGTCGTTACCCGACCAGCACCGGATTGCAATTGGCGGTGACATTGTTGTCTGACGCAGAATTGAGGCCCGAAGCGGCGGATTCAGCAATCCAGATTGCAGAAAAACTGCCGGCTTCCGATGCGGCAACGGTAGCCCGAGCAATGGATCAAGTCATTCAGGCAAACGTGGGCGCCGAATTGACCCAAAAGGCCCAAGCGATTCGCAAGAAAGTCGGTCGGTAACCGCATTCCGATCCCTTGATTTGAACGCATTACCAGACGCAAGCGAATCTCGCTTAAGGACGCCCCAAGAATCTTCCCCGGCTTGTGATTTGAGCTATCAAAGCCAAAGAGAACTCACATCGCAAGCCGAGGGGTGTTTCTTGGTTCGGCACACCGTATCCGAGAGATTCGCATATTACGCATGCTTTGCGGTTTTTTGACAAACCGTACGTTTCCGGTGTGTTTTTACCCCTGAGTGGCGCCTCGGGTTGCGCGAGCGAAACGAATCGCGATTAAGAGCCTATCCCAAAGTTCCCTCTCCCACTGGGGAAGGGTTGGGGTGAGGGCAAGCGACTGTCGGAGTCCATCGAGAAAACCGGCAGCGACTCGCGCCACCCTCACCACCGGCCCCTCTCCCGCCGAACGGGAGAGAGGAGGTTGTGGGATAGGCTCTAAGCCGCCAACGGTTTGACAAAGGATTCTGAATGCGCCACCGGGCAGCCTTCGGTACGCCTAGCCAATGGGGTCTTGCCCTAAGCTGCCGCATCGGTCACGATGACGGTTTACATGCGCTCGTGTTGTCACTTGCGAATGAAGTCCATCCATGGGTCAGTTGTCAAAACGAATCATCTCAGGCACGCTGCTGGCGATCGTTGCATTGGTGTTATGCTGGCTAGATGCGACATTGGCAACACCAGCGGGGATCTGGCTTTTTCCGGCCCTAATTCTTCTGGTTGTCCTCTCCGGTAATGAGATCATCACGTTATGCCGTGGTGCCGGAGTGTGCCCCGTCCCTTGGGTGGTTCATCTAGGCAATTTGACGATAATCTCGGCAACGTGGGGCATGGCATTGTTTTGGCAACACTGGCAGGCAGTCCATCCCGACCGGCTGGCTCGCTCGTGGGATATCGCCGCCGTCTCCAGTATGGCTACCATGATCGCCCTTGCTGCGGTTGTGTTCTTGGCCTTTACCGTGGAAATGCAGCGGTATCGCCGCCCGGGCGAGGCCAATATCAACGTGGCCGGGACGGTTTACGCCGTGTGTTACATTGGGCTACTCGCCAGCTTTCTGGTTCAGTTGCGCATGGCCTTTGGCATCGAATCCTTGGCCTCTTTGTTGATGGTCGTCAAATTCGGGGACAGTGGGGCCTTTGCGGTTGGCAAAATACTGGGTCGGCATCACATGGCACCACAGCTTAGCCCCAAGAAGACCATTGAAGGGGCCATCGGTGCGGTCATCTTCGGTGTGATCGGATCGTTACTCACCTTTTACGCTTTGTTACCCATTTTTGGATTGGTTGGGGAAAGCCCCTCCTTCTTCGTCTGCACCGTGTATGGAATTATCCTGGCCATCGTGGGAATGATTGGCGACCTGGCCGAATCGTTAATCAAGCGCGATGCCCAGCAGAAGGACTCTAGTCAGTTACTCCCAGGATTAGGCGGAGCGCTCGATTTGATCGATTCCTCATTGATGGCCGCCCCGGTGGCCTACGTCTTTTGGCTGTTTGGCTGGCTGCCGCTTCATTGACACTCAGAGCGCGCAGGCAGTGACGTCCCACTCTAAGGCGGTCACTGGAGCGATTGGTGGCTCATCGATTTGTGGCCGAGGTCATTGCCAATTGGGGCCTACCACGCAAAAATGACAGCAACCTTGCGCAGGCTTTGGAGGTTTAGTCTGGGATGGTTATGCAAACAATAGGAGATGATACCATGCGACGAACGGTAGTCCTTGCTTCGCTTGGTCTTTTGGCAGTTTTCCTTGTGCTCGGCATGGTCCGTGGCCTTTCCGCGCAGCAGCCGGATGTGATCCATCAGCCATATTTGCTGGATACCGGTTTGATTTCGCGATCGATCTCTTTCGAGAACCCAACAGGTGCCCCCGGTGAAGGTGGGAAGGCTGCGAGCCACCTTGGGGTGGGCCGGAAGGGATCGCCCTCTCGGCCGATCAAGCCGGGCGAGACCATCCAACTGTGCGACATCGAAGGGCCTGGTACGATCCGCCACATTTGGCTTACCACCGAACCGGTGCCGGAAAATTTGCGGAGTCTCGTCATTCGGGCGTATTGGGAAGGGCAAGAGCACCCGAGTATTGAATGTCCATTGGGCGACTTTTTCGGCTTTGCCCACGGCAAGGTGATGCCTTACTTTTCCGCCGTGCACTCGGTTGGTCCAAAAGCCGGTATGAATATTTGGTTGCCGATGCCCTTTACCAAGCGGGCACGGATCACTCTGACAAACGAGACCCAGGGCCAAAGAACACCGCCGATCTATTACCAGATCGACTACACCTTAGGCGATAAGCACCCCGAAGACGTCGGACGCCTTCACGTGCTTTTCCGCCGAGAGAACCCTACAACTGAAAAGAAGGACTTTGAGTTACTGCCCCAGCGGAAGAACAAGGGACGATTCATCGGAGTGGTTATTGGGGTTCGAAATCTCCATCCTGGCCAATGGTGGGGCGAAGGTGAAATAAAGGCGTATATGGATGGCGACCAAGAGTTTCCCACTATTTGTGGCACGGGCAGTGAAGACTATGTGGGCCTCTCATGGGGAATGCAGCAAGTGCCTTTCTTTTATCAGGGGTGCTCGCTCAATGAAAAGAACTTTGTCTCCATGTATCGTTGGCATTTACCTGATCCCATTGCATGGCAGAAGGAATGCCGAATCACCATCCAGCAAATTGGCTGGAACAAAGGCCTTGTAGAAACCCAGGATGATTGGTGCTGCGCCACCTTCTGGTATGAGCCAACGCCCAGTGCTCCGCTGCCCGAGATGCCAGATGTCGCTGCCAGAATTGCCGATATCTGGACTGATTAATTCGTGGGACTTGGGGGCCAGTCACAGAACCGTCGGCACACGGCACGCGTATGCCGACTTGGGGAGTCTGTCTGCACAGGTCGATCGAACCACAGTCGCGTTGAATCCCCGCAGGAAACATGTTAGCCGAGAAAGGATTCTATGAATCGTCCGAAATTACAAGATCCTGACCCCGCAATAACGTCGGCCGCATGCCGCTCCGCCGAGATTACCTACCGGCATACCGTGCGAGAAAGTGACCGCTTGGCCGTGGTTAACATGTGCCGCGAGACCGGCTTCTTTCACGAAGGCGAGGTGGCTGTCGCCGAGGAGCTGGTCGTCGAGCGACTCGCCAAAGGACCAAGCAGCGGGTACGAATTCATTTTCGCTGAGCGAAATGGCACCGTTGTGGGCTATGTCTGCTTTGGTCCTATCGCTTGTACCCAATCGAGTTGGGATTTGTATTGGATTGTTGTATCCCCACACATGCAGCGAATGGGCCTGGGCGGTGCTCTGTTGAGAGAAACAGAGCAAGCCGTCAAACATCGGGGCGGGACACGCATTTACATTGAAACATCGGGACGCGAGCAATATCGGCCAACGCGGAACTTTTACGAGAAGCACGGGTACACCGTGGCCGCGGTCTTGACAGACTTTTACGCACCCGGGGATGACAAGATCGTCTATGTGAAGGTCCTGTAAAAAAGGTAGCCCGTTGCGGTCCTGCTCGCTTGATTGTTTCACCCTAAAATCCGCAAGTCCGACAGCTTTCGCCGCAAGACGTCAACCAAGGCCCTGGCCTCCGGGTCGTCATACCAGGCTATGGCCGCTTCATCTTCCGAACATTCATGTAAGCCCGGCACGCAAGCCGTGGGGCCTGCGCCCAGTTTTGTGTATCGCACACTTCGATCACCGGAGTCATAGAACATGGCATTACGACCCGATCGTTTTGCGGCATAAAGGGCCCGATCAGCCCGTTCAAAAAGACTCGTTTCTGTATCCGACGTCTGACACACGGCGACACCACAACTGAGCGTCGTTGATAGGGCGGGAGCACCATCAAAGGCCGTACCCGGCCCAACACGGATCCGCTCTGCCAAGGCCAGGGTTTCGCTCAGTCCACGATCGGGCAACAGGGCTGCGAACTCCTCACCGCCAATCCGAGCGATCAAAGCACCCTCTGGGGCCGCCGACTGCATGGCGCGGGCAACGTGGACAAGGATCTCATCGCCCGTCTTGTGTCCCCCACTGTCATTGATCTGCTTAAAGTGGTCAATGTCATAAAGGGCGAGGGCGAATGATGTGCCGTGCGTTCGATACTCCCTCAATCTGCGGCTAAGTTCTAGGTCGAAAACCCTGCGATTGGCCAGACCGGTCAAGGGATCAGTTCGCACCTCCATCCATTGTTTTTCAAGTTGTCTTGACTGCTCCTGCAATTGTGACTCCGCAGCTTGAAGTCGGCTCTCTAATCGCCGATTCTCATTGGCAATGAAGGCTAATGTACTGAGGATCGTTCCTAAATCCAGTGTTCCGCTGGCCCGGTCGGCAAGTTCGCCCCTCGCCTGGTCGAGCGCCAAACCCTGCCGCGCGACATCCCTTTTAAGGTCACCCAACGTTAGCCCTAAACCATAAATGAATCGGCCCAATCTGCTGACGATGCCCTCGGTTCCTCCTTCATGGCCTCCATGACGATCCCGGTAAACCACGAATCGCCGGGTGACCAACCCAAGTAGCAAGGCTACCACGGTGATAAGAACAATGCTGGTGCTGATGGGAGACAATCCTGTTTCCCAGTTCATTTGGACACCTTGATCCACATTGAGCGATCTCAGTGTAGCTAAAACACGTCACATCGGGGAAGGTTCCAAGAAAAGCCTTCCCCCGAAACGGTTTCTTGCCGTTTCATGTCCTCCTATGAAAACCTACATTTTTGAGGAGACCGTTGTCCAACGTTTGTGAACAATAGAAAGACGTCCGCTGCGACAAGTTTGCGAGTTTTGCAAGAAATGCCAAAAGAATTGTCCAGGCTTATCCTGCCGTTCTTAATTCTCCCCTGAGAAGCTCACGAAAAGTTTGGGCATTTTTTACCGCGTAAGCGTGAAAATCATTGTTAAAAAAAGTATACACGTTGCTAACATCGGCAACACAACATACCTCGGCAACGCGCTTGGCCCAATCGTGCAACTCGGCTTCCGAATAATCGTAGCGATACAACTGCCGTCCCAACCCATGGAAACGAATGTACAAGAAATCCGTGGTCGGGACGATTTGTGATGGCAAACTGGGATGGCTAACCGCCACAAACGCCACCCGATACTTGCACAACAGTTCCCTGACCTCGTCATTCCACCACTCTTTGTGACGGAACTCCAGGGCATGGCGAACTCCGGAGAGGATCGATCGACTGAGCCCCTCGAGAAATGCCGAAAGTAAGGTGAGATCTGGCCTCATTGACGGCGGCAGTTGCCAAAGAATGACCCGCAGGGGACGCAATTCACTGATCCTCACGGCAAATTCGGTCAGTTCTGCGGCACAATCGCGAAGTCGCTTAAGATGCGTGATTCGCCGGGAGGCCTTAACCGCGAGGTGGAACGTTTCCGGCATCCGCCGGTTCCACGAGGTAATCATGTTTGCCGTGGGATAGCGGTAAAAGGTCGCGTTCAGCTCAACGGCGTTGAATTGCTGGACGTAAAAATCGAGTCGGGCCGATGCCTTCACGTCCGGCGGATAAAAAACTCCGTTCCAGTCGTCGTAAGTCCAACCAGAAGTTCCAATCCACAACTCGGGGACACGATGTTTCTTGGCCATTGACGACGCTCACTCTAACGACTCCAGAATTGCCGTCCCGTTAAAGCGGGAGCAAATCTCGCGAAACTGTTTCCACTTGCCCTTCTTGACGCCAATCTTTGGACGCGCAACACGTTTGTCCCGTATTATCTTCCGCTCGCAACCCCTTCTGGGGATTTCTGCTACAATGAAAAGTGAACTCTCGGGGAAAGTCAAGCTTTCCCATTCCGTTTCCTGTTCCTCTTTGACGAAAGGAAGATACGTGATGCGATGGAATTTCCTTGGAAAATTGTGGATCACGCTGGGTGTGGTAGGTGTTTTTGGATGGTTTGACGCCGGTTCGGCAATCCGGGCCGAATCTAGAACGGCCACCCCGCCCAGCGCGACTGTCCAACAAGTTGGCCCGAAAGAGGCAGCTTTCCGTAAGCAACTCGACGCGTGGATTAACCTGCTTGAGCAGATTCGGGAAATCCGCGTGAAGTATCCAAACGCCAATGCCGCGGAAATGGCCCAATTGCGAGAGAAGTATGAGCAGTTATTGAATGAGGCTGAAAAACAGTTGCCCTCTTTGATTGCAGCGGCGGAGGCCGCCTATGATGAACGCCCCCAGACCGAGGGCGATCTTGTCGATCTCCTTTTGGAGGTGGCCCTGGACCGAAGTGAGCAAGGGCCTTTTCAAGATGGTCTGGCCCTGGCCGAGAAGTTGATTAAGAACAAGGTCACGTCGCCGGTTGTTTATCTCGCGGCTGGACGGGCGGCCTTCGCGTTGGAGGATTTCACCAAGGCCGCAGGCTATTTCAAGAAAATCAGTGAAGCAGGAATTCAAGACGAACAGGTGAAAGCGATGGAAGATGCCGCAAACTTTTATGCTCAACAGTTTCCGCTCGAACAGCAAAAGCGACAGGCCGAGGCAAAGGCCGACGATCTGCCGCGAGTCCTTTTGAAAACGACCAAGGGTGACATTTTGCTGGAGCTCTTCGAAAACGAAGCCCCCAACACGGTGGCCAATTTCATCACCCTTGTGGAGCAGGGGTTTTACAACGGGCTAACGTTCCACCGTGTCATCCCCGGTTTCGTGGCTCAAGGGGGATGTCCCAAGGGTGACGGCACAGGTGGACCGGGCTATCAGATTGCGGATGAATGCAACGGCCCCAACGCTCGTCTGCACTTCCGGGGTAGTCTCAGCATGGCCAACGCCGGGCCGAATACCAACGGCTCACAGTTCTTCATTACATATGCCCCAACCAGCCACTTGAACGGTAAACACACCGTCTTTGGTCGTGTTCTCTCAGGAATGGATGTGGTGGAGAAACTTCAAGCGCGGAATCCCGAAGCCCCGAATCCACCGGAGCCCGACAAGATTTTATCCGCGACTGTGGTACGGAAACGTCCCCATCCCTACACGGTGAAGAAACTCGAAAAATCGTGATCTACTGACCACGCCAGACCTGGTTCGTTCGCTGATGGTCAGTCTCCGCCTATGTGAGACTGGCCATCAGCATCAGGCTGATGATCCAGGCGATGAGAATGACCGAGGCGACAATCAAACGGTACCGCTCCTTTTTGCCGGGCTGAGTCGAATGTTCGCCCGGTCGTTCTTTCCCCGCTGTCTCAGAGCCTATCCCACAACCTCCCCTCTCCCGTTCGGCGGGAGAGGGGCCGGGGGTGAGGGTGGCTCGAATCGCTGCCCGTTTTCTCGATAGACTCCGACGGTCACTTGCCCTCACCCCAACCCTCTCCCAGAGGGAGAGGGCACTTTGGGATAGGCTCTTGGAACGAATCATCTTCGCCACTCCGGGGTTCATTCAAATTGGCCTACTCCCCTACCGGGACGGTAGTTTCGGCAGAAGGCCTCTTCAAAGTCGTAAACGTTGTCAAAGTCTTCGCGTCGATCTTCTTTGGTTTTTCGCATGAGGCCTATTCGAATCAGGTTATAGACGATCTCGCCGAAATCACTCGTGGAGTAGATTCCCCATTCATTGAGCACGGTCTTTGCGAGATAGCCAAATTGCTGGCTGGCATACAGCCTGGCGGCCTCGCAAAGCTCCTGGCCGGAAATATGCTTCGGCGGTTCCTCCTCCACCTCGTCTTCATCCGCGACGTGACCACTGATCTCCCGAAAGCGCTCCCGGACCTCGTCGGGCAAGGGTTCACTGGGCGCTTCACGCCCCATGCCCAATTGCCGCGCAAAATCGAGTGCCTGGAAGATGAAGAGATAGGCATCCAACTTGTAGCGTGGATCTTCCTTCAAAAGTTCCAAGAGCGCTCGTGGTAAAGGCGACGCGTGTCCGGCCATGGCTTCTTGACAACGTGTATTAAAGCGTATCCCACAACCTCCCCTCTCCCGTTCGGCGGGAGAGGGGCCGGGGGTGAGGATGGCTTGAATCGCTGGCGTTTTCTCGATCGACTCCGACGATGGCTTGCCCTCACCCCAACCCTCTCCCAAAGGGAGAGGGAATTCTGAAATAGGCTCATTAGCAAACGGCTCTCAGTGTTTCAAAGTAGCTTACATCTTTTTTTCCTATACGCAGCGTCCGGCTATTTGGCACACGACGGGCCGCGGATACCATCGGCGCCGCCCAAATTGGGGGAAACACCCCCACCCGAGGAGCCCTGCTCCCGACCGCTTGGTTGGGCCTCCTGATTGAGATGGGCCGCGATCCACTCTTCGAGTTCTTGCCAATCGACGGGCGGGAGCGAAGAGAGGTCGGGCCGCAGCTTTTCCGCACCCTTAATATACACGTGCACAATCTCGTCGGCCTTCTTGGTCGTGTTCCAAAGGATCAACACTCGGATGCACCGTTGCAGGGATTGGGGGACATCGAGTTCGTGACTGCATAACATGGCGACGCTCATCCAACCCAACTGGCGGGCAGCCAGGGCTGGGAACTCGGCATTTAAGTCAGGAGAAGTCGAAAAAAAAGCAGCCGCAATGTCCTCCGGAGCAATTCCATTTTGTCGAATCATGAGCGCCAGCAACTGTCGCGTTGCTTCCAAAATTGCCTCTGGGGTATTGGCATCGGCAGTCGTTGCGCCTCGCACGCCTCGACAGTACATCATGGTTCGCAACTTACCTCCAAGGACCCAATTCCACAAGCCAACGTGACGACTGATCCAGACTCAAGCCACGCCATCATACGGCCCCGTTGGCATTTTCCGGCAGATGTCAATCGCTTCCCGGCACCCAGAGCTTCTTCGATGAGCCTGGGCGACCGGCTTCGGAATCAGGGGTCCAAATCCCTCCACCGGATGGACGTCCCGCGGTCGGGGATTGACCTTCCTGTTGCGCGAGCTGTTCAAAATACCCTAGAAGCGACATGAATTGCCGAAGGAATTCCATGACATCCGCCTCATCCTCATGTTCCCTGAACATGTGATCGAGGAGCGGCTTTGCCTCTTCGGAATTACCATGCGAGAAAGCCATTCGGAACTGGCGGACATGTAAACTACCGTGCGGCAAGTTGTGTTTCTCAAGAAACGCCAAGCCTTCTTCCGTCAGGCGTTTAATCTGGTCGTCATCGATCCCAAGGTTTAATGCCTCATCAATCGCCCCGATATAAGCAGTTCGGACAAGGGCCGCAGGAACACCGTCTTCATCCCGTCGCCGCACAATCTCGCAGGCCAAGTCATAAATCAAGGTGGATTCACGGTAAACCAAAGCCAGATTGAAAAACTGCGTCAGCGTTTCAATATTGAGGCGCGTTAAGTCTAGGACTTTTACCAACGACAGCGGAATCCGGCGGAATCGCTTAATGTCAACATCGAGCTCATCCACAAAGCCCAAGCCAAGTTGCTGTCTCAACTCGTCCAGGTAACCAGTAATCGTTGTGTTTAAGATTCGGTAATCGATGTACTTGAGAATGGCCAAGGCCCAACGACGCTTCTGCGGGTCGTTCGCCGCCTCTTTCAGCGAGAGACCGCCCAACGCCGGAAACGTCATATTGGGCAACCATTCGAAAATAGGGGTCTTCCACTCTTCCTTGAGATCAACGGAACGATCAAAACCCGCAATGACCTCCCCGTCGAGCGCCAATCTTATAAAACGAGAAGACTCGTCCGACCCTGGTTTTATTGACCATTCGACATCCTCGCGACCCAGCCACCCTTTGACCATCTCCTTGAGTCGCTCCAAATCGGATTCGTAAACTCCCGCGAAAAGCAATCTTGCGGGCCGATCTGTTTGCCGCCCGTAAAAACTGCCGAAAGCAATCAGGGGCGTCTTGCCGGGTTCGCTAAACACGCGTCCATTTTGGCTGCCATCCCCTCCGATTGACCGACGCAAAACGGCAAGGATAAGCTCCGGAGTGATTTCCTCGCCCACATCATCGGGGAAATACCATGGGAGCGGTTGCCCGTGTTCCGGTCTTTGCGAGAAAACCAGACGGTCGGAAAGCACGGCCTCTTTCAACCGATCTGGTTCATCAACGATGACTTCCACGTCGTAGCTATTTTCTTCGTCGCCTAATGCACCGGTCACAAGGAAAGAACGATACAGAGAGAAGACTGCCAGCCGATCGTTCTTTTCCAATTCGCCAGCGCGGGTAAAGGCCGTGGCGGCCTCCTGAGGTTCCATGAGCCACATCAACGTCACGCCTAAGAAATGCCACACGCGGGCATCTTCTGGGTTACTACTCAGATAATCTCGCAGATATTTTTCGAGGTCCCGCCATCGTAAACGCACAGCCAGACGATCGGTGACCTCCAAAAGCTGCTGATATTTCTCATCCATGAACAAGCCATCCCACTGGGCCTCCCGGAGTTCCAGCGGTATCTCTTGGCTAGCAATAACCTGGCCTAGTAACTCTTGCACACTGGTCTGCCCGTTATGGCTGACGTTTTGGAAAAGCATGAGGATTTCCACAGCGGGCGGAATGTGACCAAACTTAATGAGCGCCTCGCTCAGAGTCGCCGCAGCCGCCGTTTGCCTGACATAAATGATTTTCTGTTCCTCGCTGGCTATCAAGCTTTGGCCTAAGGAGTCTATGGCATTTGAGAACTGGCCCCGGAAAAGGTGGCTCAGGGACAATTCGGCCAAGGCCACGGGACTTTTCGGAAATCGCTGGCTGTACTCGTCGGCAGCCTTAACAAATTGGTCCACATTCCCAACTGCCCGCTCCAAAAGACACTTGTAGGACCAAACGCAGGAACGGCTCGGGTCTTTGGACAACGTTTGATCAACCAGTTGGAGGGCCGCTCGGATCTGCCCACCATCCATGAGCTTCTGGACTTTTTCCAAGAAGCCCACACAATCGCCGTGGCAAAACTTGATCTTTTTACCCGTTCCGCCGGGACACATCGAAAACCTGTCAATAGCCATGATTGGGATATCTCCTCATCCGAACTTTTTCACGGATCGAAAAAATTTCGCAAGCGTCCACCTAGGCCCCGCCTAGGTGTTAAGGACAGCCCGCTGCTGTCAATTTCAACCAGCGCTTTTGTCAGAAAACGCGACCCTCCACAACACGTGAAATCCAAACAAACCGGTAAATCTTTTCACATTTGGCTTGGGGCCCCGCAAAAGGCCAAGCCTTTATGTTATCAGGTATTGCCTGGCGTGGGGAGACAATGAGCGGGCCGGGACGCCATTTCCCGGCAGATCGCCTGTGAGAAGGGGCATACACTCCTAACGCGCAGGCGCGGGGCCCCGCCCTGGCGAGAACCGGAAAACGCGTCCATATAAAGTGCCCCACCTTATGGCGGGGTCCGCAATTGCGATGTAGGTTCCCGGTGTTTGACAGGACCATGACGGTGCGGGCCCGTCAGGGTGAACGATGATCAAACATCACAAATGGAGGGACGCACGCCGTCGCATCCGCCGTCATACAGCCGCCGGTTTTAAACTGACAGTGGTTCCCAACCGATTGCACGGGCTCCCATTGATGCACCACGTGTGTTTTATTCCCCTTAAGGGCAATCTTTGGCTCTACGCTTTCTTTACGTTGGCACCATCACGGGAAGACCTTGTGGACTTGCCCTCTTGGGCGGAGTAAACTAGGGCAAACGAGAACAGCTCGATCATTGAGTCCGCTTGGGGAGGTAGAACATGTTCCGAATGCTCTCAAAAGCTATTTTGTTGGCCACGGTCATCTTCAGCTTGCCTGGCTGGTCAGTGGCGTCAACAGAAGTTCAAGCGACGCGCTGGAATGTGATTTTCATTCTGCTTGATGACTTAGGGGCCACCGATTTCGGATGCACAGGCAGTCGCTTCTATGAGACTCCCCACATTGATCGGTTGGCTGCCCAGGGAATGCGATTCACCCAGGGTTACGCAGCCTGCACTGTTTGCTCACCAACGCGGGCGGCCGTCATGACGGGAAAATATCCGGCACGGCTTCATATTACCGACTGGATCAAGGGACATGTCCGTCCCAAGGCAAAACTGCGCATCCCCGATTGGACAATGTACCTCCCTCTCGAGGAGGTTACGATCGCCGAGCGGTTGCGTTTGGCGGGTTACGCCACCGCCCACGTCGGCAAATGGCATCTGGGCGATCCTCCCTATTATCCTGAACATCAGGGATTCGACATCAACATCGGCGGAACACATATGGGAGCCCCCGGTAGTTATTTCTGGCCGTACGGCAAGGACGATCGTCGCGTGCCGCTTGACGGGGGGCAGGAGGGGGAATATCTTACCGATCGGCTAACGGACGAAGCTATCCGCTTTATCGAACAGCACAAGGATCGACCCTTTTTTCTCTATTTCGCCCATTATGCCGTTCATACTCCGTTGCAGGCCAAACCGGAATTAGTTGCCTATTATGAGAAAAAGCTGGCCGAGGCCGCTGCCAAAGGGGACAATTTTGACGGGCAGCAGTGCCCGGTTTATGCAGCCATGATTCACAGTGTGGACGAGAACATGGGCCGCCTCTTGGAGTGCTTGGATCGACTCGACCTGGCCGAGAGAACCGTGATTTTTCTCACGTCGGACAATGGTGGATTGGTACTGCCGGCTTGTCAGAACAGGCCCGTCACGCATAACATCGGCATACGGGCAGGTAAAGGCTCGGCATACGAAGGAGGTGTCCGCGTCCCATGGATCGTTCGCTGGCCCGGTGTTGTCGCTCCAGGAAGCCTTTGCCACGAACCGGTAATCAGCATCGACGCCTACCCCACTATTTTGGAGATCACGGGGGTTGCCGATGCCGAGGGTCACATCTGCGATGGCGTCAGTCTTGTGCCGCTTCTGAAACAACAAGGGAACTTCCCCAAGAGGGCCCTTTATTGGCACTATCCGCATTATCATCCTGGCGGTGCCACGCCCTACAGCGCCGTGCGGGATGGCGATTGGAAACTCATCGAATTTTTCGAAGATCACCACGTGGAGCTTTATAATCTGAAGGATGATCCCCAGGAGTCCCAGGACTTGGCCAGCCAGTTGCCAGAGAAGGCGGAGTCACTTCGCAGGCAATTGCATCGCTGGCGTGAGGAGGTTGGTGCCCAATTACCCACCCCCAATCCCGACTATCAACCGGAATAACGCTTCCTGCCGCAATGAACCTCGTGTCTCCCAGTTGGACGGAGACATTTCGAGCTTTCGCGAGTTTGTTCGTACCTTTTATGAAAGGAGTGAGCACATGAAGACGCATCTTTGGTTGAGCGTGCACGCATTGCTCGTCGGCTTGGCCCTGGCCTATGCGGTAAAGGCGGAAGAAGGCTGGATCACGATTCCCATCGAAAAGGGTCTCCCGGGTTGGAAGCTGAAGGGTCAACCGGAGCAAAGCAAGTGGCAAGTCGGGACGGCCGCCGTGGACCCCAATGATCCCAAGTCACTTATCTGTCAGCCCGGCGGGCATGAGCTTGTAAACGTTGGATCACGCGGTGTGGACATCTTCACCGAGCAGACCTTCGGAGATGCGATCATCGAGCTGGAGGTCATGGTTCCCCAGGGATCAAATTCCGGAATCTACGTCATGGGTGAATACGAGATTCAAATCCTCGACAGCTATGGTAAGCAAACCTTGGGCATGGGCGATATGGGCGCGGTTTATAGCATGGCCGTCCCAAAGGTCAACGCCTGCAAAAAGCCGGGGGAATGGCAAAAGTACGTCATCGAGTACCGTGCTCCCAAGTTCGACGCCACGGGTACAAAAATTGCGAACGGCCGTCTCGTGAAGGTCATCCTCAACGATCAGGTCATCCACGAGAATCTTGAACTCAAGTCACAAACGCCCGGCGGTGTCACCGGTAAAGAGGCACCCCGTGGGCCCCTGATGTTCCAGGGCAACCACGGACCGGTGGCTTATCGAAACATCCGTATTAAGCCGCTAAATTGAAGACCAATCGAAGGCTACAAGTAATCGCTTACGAAATCGTGCCGGCCCGGGGTGGCGCGCTGTTTTTGCATCGTTTCGATGAGCCGCTTCGATAGCAAACTCAATAAGAAGGCCCCTTCGGCGAGAGACCGAAGGGGCTTTGATTCAGAGCCCATCCCAAAGTTCCCTCTCTCTGGGAGAGGGTTAGGGTGAGGGCAAGCGATCGTCGGAGTCGATCGAGAAAACCAGCAGCGCTTCGAGCCACTCTCACCCCCGCCCCCTCTCCCGGCGAACGGGAGAGGGGAGGTTGTGGGATAAGCTCTTGTTTAGACCCCGTTTTGCATTTCGTATCTTTTCTGACGGGCAAAGCCCCATGAGTTACCGTTCAGAAGCTCACTTCACAATTAGGCAACGACTTGCGAAGTTGGGCAACTCCATCTTCTGTGTAGCCACTTTGATCCACAGACAGCTTCTTGAGACTCTGCAATTTAGAAAGATGATCCGTCGCAGCGTCCGTGACTTTGTTGCATTCCTTGATTGATAACACCCTGAGTTTACCTAGACCGGTCAGATGAGTCAGGCCAGCATCACTGATGGGAGTCCCGTCCAAAATGAGCTCCTCCAGATCAACCAGTTTGCCGATACTTTCCAATCCAGTGTCCGTCACCTGCGTGTGCCACAGGTCTAGGATCTTTAGCTTGGGGAAATTCAGCAAAGCCTCGGCCGTAGCATCATCTGCCTGAGTCTCGGCCAGGTCCAGCTCCTCCAAGTTCTTGCAGTCCTTGAGCTCTCGCAGACCGTGACCGGCAATGTAAAGTCCTCGTAGAAAGAGCCGACGCAGCTTAGTGAAGACCTTCAACTTGGCCACGCCGTCATCTGTGACCCCGTAACACCGCATCAGGTTCAGATTCTCCAGATTGCTCAGTTTGGTCAAAGCCTCAATGCCTTGATCGGTGATGCCACTATCTTCCAAGGCCAAATCCTTGAGGTTCCTCAGCTGAGCAATGATGGCAACACCCTGATCGGTAACCGAGGCCTGATTCCGAAGCTTTAGGGCACGAAGCTCCTGCAGGTCTTTAATCGCCTCGAGGCCGACGTCGGTGATCATCACACAGCCTCGGATGTCGAGATTGCGAAGGTTCTTCAGATTAGCGACATGCTTCATACCAGCATCGGAAAAATTGTTGTAAAGCAGGACCAACTCTTCAAGATTTGTTAAACCAGACAAGTGCTGCAGGGCTTCGTCCGTAAGATTCGTACTCCGCCGCAAATTGAGGGAGCGGAGGCTTTTGATTTGCCCGAGAGTCTTGACACCGTCATTCGTGATGTTTGTATTCTCTAACACAAGCCATTCGAGTTGCGGAAGCTTGGTCAGCTCCTGAATTCCGGTGTCATGAATCTCGGCCCCCCACAGGCTGACCCTTCGAATGGTAGGAACCTTTGCGATGAGGGCCAAATCCTCATCGGTTGCTTGCCGCTGGAAGAGATCAACCGCAACCGGGTTCTTGTTTTGGTCATACTCAATCTTGCCGCCGAGTTGCTCCACACGCTTGACGAGCGCTTCCACGTCGGCCGGATTAACTTGCACGGTCTCCTTGGCCTGGAGATCGCCTTCGGCGGGTGGCTTTTCGGGCGCCTGGGGTTTAGGGCATCCGACCAAACCAACGATCAGCAGGCTCCATACGAGAGCCAAGAAAACGGTGTACTTCCGCATGAATCACCTCTCTTAGAAACGCACGTCTCAATGCTCGACCGTTATCGCTCGATTGTGTCCACGCTTGCGCTGGCGATGTCCCAAACCTTTTACGTTATCATGAGGCCCAGAAGTTCGCAAACGGGTCACCCGCGGTGAATTTGTAAAGGTTTTTCTGAGCGATTTGCAGGGACACACGCTCAGGTTGCACTCAATCTGCTAAGGACGCGCTCTCGCTTCTGCCGTTGTGCCAATCGATCATTCATGGTTGACCCAGCCACGATGGCGCGTGGCCCCCCAACACAATATGCTTCATGCCCATTGTTGCAGATAGCCTCGGGAAAGGTTACTATTCTGTCGGCGGCAGATTGGGGAATCTTCGGCCGCCTCGTTTTCGGTAACAGTTCGGCGACTTTTCACGCATCGTTCGGTGGTTGACTGGGAGGACGCGATATGTGTCAGCAACATCAATGTTCGACGTGTTTCAACCGGCGGGACTGTCTGAAGATGGTCTCCTTGGCGGCGATGGGAACGGGATTCCTGGCCTCATTGGGCCAAGAACCATCGGCCAATGAAGGACCGGGCTTGACGGATTATGTCGATGTGAAGACACTCCGGCCAAAGCCCGACGTGCGTGTGGCGGCCACCTTCCTGGAACTCCCGCGTCCTTACTGGCTTGGCTGGCCTGGAACAGCTTACGATCTCGACGGTCACCAAAAGGAGTACACTGCTCTTCTCAACGCATCGGCCAAACGTCTGGGCATCACCGTCGAACAGCAGGCCCAGCCGTTGAATAGCGACGCCAGCGTCGATGCGTGGATTGAAAAGCTCAAGGCGGAAAAGCCCCACGGCGTGCTTGTCATGCTACAACACCTGCACGCATGGAATTGGGCCAACCGTATTGCCGATGAAACCAAGCTGCCCACGATCATGTTCGCCCCTGTGGGCACGGCCTTTACGGGACATTTGGCAGGCCCAAGTCGGAAGACGGGTGTTTTCGTCATCTCCTCGCTCGACTGGTCGGCTGTCGAAATGGGATTGCGGATGATCCGGGCTAAACGCATGTTTGAGGAGACGCGAGTCCTGTGGATTCGCGGGAATCAGCGAAACGAGACCGTCGTAGAACGCCTTGGGACAAAGGTTCTCGCCATTCCCCGAGATACGTTTAATCAAGAGTTCGACAAACAGCCCGTCACCGACGAAATTCGCGATCTCGCCGCGGACCTGCGAAAGCACGCACGAAAGATTGTGGAACCCAACGAAGAGGATACGATCAACGCGATGCGGGCATACGCCACAGCCAAGAGGCTTTTGGCCAGGGAAAATGCCCACGCTTTGAGCATGGATTGCCTTGGCATGGTGGGCGCAAAGCTAGTGCCCACACCGCCTTGTGGGGCGTGGACGCTCCTCCAAGACGCCGGTATTACAGCCGGGTGCGAAGCTGACCTGTATGGCGCCATGTCTCTGATGATGACCAGCTATCTGCTCGATCGTCCCGGCTACATGAATGATCCTGTGCCCGAGACCGTACACAACACCCTGATTGCGGCCCACTGCACGTCGGGAACCCGGATCGCTGGGTTTGACCAACCGCCGGCCGATTATGTTCTCCGTAACCATTCGGAGTCGGCCCTTGGCGTGGCCATGCAGGTCCTTTGGCCCGAGGGCCAGCCCATCACGCTGGTTCGCTTCACCGGACCAAATGAGATGATCATCGACACCGGCAAGGTCGTAGGCAATGTCCAAACACCGCCCGCCGGTGGGTGCCGAACCTCCGTGGAAATCGAACTGGACGGAATCGAAGATTCGCGGGATACGCTAGGTTTCCACCAGGTCGTGACCCTCGGCAGCCATCGCCGCGTCCTGGAGGGATTCTGCCAACTCTACGGCATCAAGGTCACGCATTCCCCACGGTTTTCCACCTTCCAATACGGAGGCCAAGCATGATCCGTCACGTGGTGTTCTCGCTGATTTTGGCTGCCGCTTGCGCGAGCCTATCGCTCGCCGAAGTTGTGGAGTTTACCTCTCCGGGCTTTCCACCCTCACGGATGGATGCCGAGGGAAGGCTCACGGAAGACTGGGGAAGCCTCAAGATCATCGTTGAAGGCGATGGGGTCATGGCCCAAGGCGGGACGGTTCAAGTCGTGCGACTGGAGGAACTTGTTCCTGCTGCCGTATGGTCCTGTGAAGCGGGCCCCATCCGCGTCACGGCCACCGCCTATCGCGCACCGGTGTTTCCATCGGGGATGGACGTGCTGACCGTTACCTTACAGGAGACCGCGGGCCAGGATCGTCACGTAACGCTGAAGATGGTAGTCAATCCGGCGCCGCGGGTCGGGCTTTCTACTGCCCAGGTCGAAAAGCGGACGGTTCTCGCCATCCCCCTCGAGACGCAACAATTGCTGAAGCTCCGCGATTGGGGTTACACCATCGACACCACGGCGATGCCGGGTTGGGCTAAGCCAGAGGGTGAATGCGATCCCGCTTTTGCTAACATCCGCGCCGGAATGGGGGGTATTCCCATTCGTTACCGGTTCCGGGTAACACGGCGAAGCCAAGCCAACGTCGTCCTGGGGATTTGTGAAAGTTACTGGGACCGCCCGCAAATCCGTCCTTTAATCTGCCTGGTGGAGGGGGCCCGCCCCATGGTTGTTGACCCCATCGATCGTTGGGGCCGCCACCAGCCGGGAACACTGTTATTCACGGCGCTCGACAATGACGGAGACGGCTGGATTACCGTAACGATCAAGCCCGTTCCCGGGGCACGCGACCAAAACCCCATCCTCAATGTGATTTGGGTCTTTTCTGGGGATCAACGTCCCAACTTAGCTCGCGTGGCCAAGGGCGAGCTTAACGAGCAGGCACTGTATTACGTGGATGTCGGCGGCGTGAGGGACCAACCCATCCTGGAAAGCCAGGACTTAAGTTTCCCCGTAGAGTTGGCAGCCAATAGCTCCAAAAAGTTGACCTTTTACGTCGCATGTCCCGGTGGTTCGGTGGTTACACCCGAACTGACTGCGTGGACTACTGAAAGTTTGTTCCAGGCAGCCAAGGACGTCTGGAAAAACTGGTCGCAATCAGTCACGGCCAGATAACCAATTGGTCGTTTTTCTGCATCCGAAAGACCTGACACAGGTCACGTCTTGTGGGCGTCGGTGGCACACACTCACCGATAGCACACGGTGTGTGGGTTATGTGCCGCGCTACGAACTGGAAGGATTGTGGCCAACATTCAGGTTACGGCAGAACTTCGATAATCACTTTCCCCAGCTTTCCGCTGAAAGCGTTTTCTTCCGGATAGTCGCCGACCAAGCCGTTGTCATCCCGACCAATTTGCAGGCCGTCTTGCGGCATGTTTGTAAGCGGTGGAATTTCCTTCGCTTCCGCTAGGACAGCCTTATTCCACAAAATTTTTACCACATCGTTGGACCAAGTTACGGAGAGTACGCCTGGTCCCTGCGACAAAGGTTGACTGCCAACCACGGTTTTCAACTGGTTCTTATGGCGGACGGCAAAGCAGGGCTTGCCATCCTGGATGTAAAGCGCATATCCGTGAGCCGAGCCTCCCTGGGCGACAATAACACCTGACGTACCCACGGCTTGAATCTCAGCCGTGATTTTTAACCCCTTGCCCACAACGTAAGGGGCTTCCGTTCGTGGAAGTTGAGCGCCGGGCGCCAACACGAATTGGGTCTTGGTGGAGAATGTGTCTTTGGTTTCGGCTCGCCAAGCACCTAACGGCAAGACATTAGCACGTTTGGCCCACTCGTCCCAGGCAGCCGCAAGTCGAGCTACAACCTCGGGATATTGAGCCGAGAGGTCGTGCATTTCCGTGCGATCGGCCTCCATGTCATACAACTCCCAGGGTTGATTCTCCTTAGCGACGAGCTTCCATTTTCCATCCCGGACCGCGCGATTCCCCTCGTGCTCAAAAAAGATCGGTTCCTTCCGCTTGATCGGTTGGCCCTTGAAGAGAGGAACAAGGCTCACGCCTTCCATGGGAATGATTTTGTGGCCTTGAAACTCGGTCGGGTATTGCGCCCCGGCCAACTCCACACAGGTGGCCATGAGGTCGATCAAATGCCCCGGTTGGTGTTCCAGATCGCCACGGCGCGTTAGGCCTGCCGGCCAATGGACAATCAATGGAGTGGCAATCCCCCCTTCATGCACAAAGTGCTTGTATTCACGGAACGGCGTGTTGGAAACGTTCGCCCAATTGATGCCGTACGAAATGTATGTGTCCTCCGGTCCCGGCATGATGAAGGGGCCGCTTAATGTGGGAACCCCGCGGCGGTTCTGGGACGGTCTGACATCCGTGCGAATCGCATCCAGCGCAATCGGCGGTAACGAAGGTTCCACGGGGCGACGCCATGTCCCCGTTCGGCCAATCGCTTCCTGGCAGGCACCGTTGTCTTGTAGGTAGAAGACAATTGTGTTTTCCCATTGACCGGTTTCCCGCAGGGCCTCAAGGATTCGTCCAATCCCCCGATCCATGCGGTCGATCTGAGCCGCATAGACCTCCATGCAACGAATCTCCCACTCCTTATGCTCCACTTTGTCCCAGTCGCCAACTTGGGGGCTAAGTTCCCAGTTGGGAGAGATTAGCCCCATTTGTTTCAGCCGTTCGAACCTCGCCCGGCGAATCGGCTCATACCCCCCATCGTAGCGACCACGATATTTGGCAATGTCCTCCTCCAAGGCATGTAACGGCCAGTGGGCCGCAGTATACGCCACATACATGAAGAACGGACTCGTTCGCGCAGTGGCCACATGTTCCCGGATAAACCGCACCGCATGGTCACTGATGGCATCCGTGTAGTAGAACACGGAAGGCTTGTACTCCGGGTCGGCAAACGGGGAGATCATCGTGTTATCCCGGGTTAAGGTGCCGGGATCGAAATAACTCCCGGCGCCCGTGATGGTCCCGTAAAAGCGGTCGAATCCACGTTGCAGCGGCCAATTGTCTTTGGGACCTTCCGGCTTGGTGGCCTTGGTGACATGCCACTTGCCAACGGCGTAATTGCGATATCCCGCCGTGCGGAGAACCTCCGCAATGGTCACCGTTTGTCGATTGAGATCGCCACGATAACCGTCATAGCCGCGATCCTCCATCATGTGGCCAACACCCGCCTGATGGGGGTAAACACCGGTCAAAAGGCAGGCCCGCGTCGGACAGCATCGGGCTGTGTTGTAGAACTGGGTAAAACGCAGCCCATTTGCGGCCAGGCGGTCCAGGTTCGGTGTTTGGATTTCACCACCATAACAGCCCAAATCCGAAAACCCCATGTCATCGGAAAGGATAATGATGATATTCGGTCGCGGCGCCTCCGCGGCGTGCCCCGTGGAGAAACCCAATCCGCTGGCTGAGAGGACGAGCGACAAAACTAGCGAAAGCGATCTCATGGTTGACCTCCCCAAGTAACTGAAACGGCCGAACCGGCAACAAAAAATCAATTTTTGATTGACGCACTAGCGACCTTTTCTCGCTTATGGTTGTCATTTTGCACATTTCCAAGATCAAAACAAGTCAATCGCTAGCAGAAAAGCGTTTTCCGAACCAGAATAGACGTTATGGCGTATCGCTGTGGGGGGCTCCGGGAGAAGCTGACCCATCGGAGGGCCTGATTTAGGCGTCCCGGCAAGTGCGTCTTCGTTTTGGAATATGGCAAGGCAAGGTCGATAACTGGATCTCGACGATGATGACCGGAGTGTTATCACTGGATCATTTAGTCGTTGCCGACTGGCTGAGTTGGCTTCAAACGTTGATTGCCATGCTTCCGGTGTGGATGAAGCCACTCTGGATTGTGCTGGTCGGATTCCTCGCCGGATTTTTCCTTTTGTGGGTTGTGCTGCAATTGATGGCGCAGTTCGCCCCGCGGGTCACGGCCATTATGCGAACAACCAGCAAGGAAGCCACCTCGCAGCCCCTTTTCTACATCCTCTTGGCGATCGGCGTGACCATGCTTCTGCTGTCCCCCATCATGCCGTACAATACGTTCGGCGAGGACATCAAGCTCCTTAAGGCGGAAGGGCTCACGCTCATCAAGCTTTTGGCCATCATTTTGGCCGTGTGGACTGCCAGCGTCTCGATCTCGGAGGAAGTGGAGGGCCGAACGGCGCTCACCGTCCTCAGCAAGCCCGTCGCCCGCTGGAAGATGTTGGTCGGCAAATTTCTCGGCGTGATACTCCCAGTCATTGTGATGTTCTTGATCTTGGGCAGTCTCCTTCTATGCGCCGTGTCGTATAAGGTCAAGTACGATGCGAAGGAAGTTGCGCGGCCTGATCCCACAGTTCAGGAATGCCGCGATGAGATGTTGCAGACCGTGCCGGGATTGGGGCTTGCCTTTTTGGAGGCCGTCGTCATGGCCTCGATTGCGGCGGCTATTTCCACTCGATTCCCATTGATCCCTAACTTGCTGATTTGTGCGAGTATCTATGCCCTAGGCCATCTGCTCCCCACCGTTGTGATCGAAACGGCTGATCGTCTCGAGTTTGTGGCGTTTGTGGCCAAACTGTTGGCCGTCATCTTGCCTGGGCTCGAGTTCTTCAGTATGGAAACGGCAATTGCCACGGGGCGAAGTGTTTCTGCCTCCTATTTGGGACTGGCCGCTTTGTACAGTCTTGTTTACATCAGTTTGGCTTTGCTCCTCGGCCTGCTGTTGTTTGAAGACCGCGACCTCGCGTAGCTCCAGCCATATATCGCCACGCACCGTTGCAAGCCTGCGTCGGAAATACCGCCGATTTGTGGTGAGATGTCTCTTCACATCATGACCCCGGTGTGTGTTGCCAATTGTCATCATCGTTTCTGTCCCCGGGTGGTCCGGCACTGTTGATACGCCTTCGCCATTTGCACCAATCCGCGGCTAAATCGTGATTTGCCGCAAATCCTCGGTCTTTTCCGCTGGGCACGTCGCCCCATCACCATACGGCACTGGACTTGCGATCATAGATACTGGCGGGCTAATCCTTTCCAGAATGTGACCCCGTCGCAAGGCCACAATCATGTCTCACGTTACCGAAATAAAAACTTTTGACGAACTTGTGGGACACCGGCTCGTGTGGCGCAAGCTGTGGGGCGAGACGCCGAACGCCAGCTTCTTCCAAAGTTACGAATGGTTTGAGACCTACTGGCAACATTTCGGAAAAGAGCAGACGCTTCGTGTCCTCGTTGTGCACTCGTGTGACGAGGTCATCGGCTTGTTGCCGCTTGTGGTTCGTACCGAGCGGACGCGCGTCGGACCCGTTCGCGTTCTAACCTATCCGCTTCACGATTGGGGCAGCTTCTACAGCCCTATTGGCAAGAATCCCACAGCGACGCTATTAGCTGGGCTCCGCTACGTCAAAGAATCCTCCCGCGACTGGGATATCCTCGATTTGCGTTGGGTCGATCGCTTTGGTCAGGATCGCATGCGAACGCCCACCGCTATGCGACAGGTAGGTTTCGAGCCCTCCGAACAGGTGTGGATGCAATCTGCAATCGTCAGCATTGATGAATCATGGGAGTCATACTGGGCCAGTCGAACGAGCAAATTCCGGAACAACATCCGCCGGGCAGAAAAACGTCTTGCGGCGATGGGAAAAGTTGAGTTCCATCGTTACCGTTTCCAGGGAGAGCCTGATGAGGACCCCCGCTGGGATCTGTATGAGATTTGTCACAACCTCTCGCTGCGAGGGTGGCAATCGAAGCAAGACAAAGGAAAAACGTTGGCCCATCCGGAAGTGGCAGCATTTCTTCGCGATGTTCACGAACGGGCCGTTGCGTTGGGATGTGCGGAGATCAATATCCTCACGGTCAACGGCGAGCCGGTCGCCTTCGCGTACAATTACGTCAACAGCGGGCGGGTATTTGGATTGAGGACCGCCTACGATCCGGCCTATGCCGGCGCCAGTCCCGGGGCATATTTGCGGTTTTGCATGATTCGAGATTCCTTCGACCGGGGCGATCGAGAGGTGAACCTCGGTCCCGGCTACCTGGAATCCAAAAAACATTGGGCCACCGAGTTAAGGTATAGCTATCGGTATACCTACTTCCCGGGTTCGCCTCGAGCTCAGCTTCTCCGACTGAAACGATTGTGGGACAATCGGTTTCGTTCGGCCGAGCACTTAGCAAAAATGCGGGCAATATAGGCAATCCGCGCAGAATACACCCAAATCACTGATGCTGCCCCAGGTACCCCCGAGCATCATTTTTCCCATAGCCTCTAGTCTTCTCATATTAACTGTTAGGTGCCCTCAACCAAGGCCATTTCGGATATAATGGCCGTTTTGGCCCTGTCGCTGGGCACCTGGTCGAATCCCCCCAACCTATCCGTGGGATAACAGGTAGTTGATCGTCCGTTTCGGGAACATGACGCATGAGGATTTTGATTCTTGGTGCTGGGACAATTGGCGCCTCGATCGCCGAGTTTTTGTGCCAGACCCACCGGGTATCGCTTATTGACCGCGATCAGGAAGCCGTGGATCGCGTGAACGAGACCATGGACGTGCGGGCCCTATGCGGGTCCGCGGCTGATGCTGTTTTGCTCTTTCAAGCGGGGGCGACGGACGCGGATCTTTGTTTGGCGGTGACCAATTCGGACGAGGTCAATCTCGTGGGGGCGAGCGTGGCCAAGGCGATGGGGACCCGTCGGGCCATTGCCCGCGTTTACTCGCCCAATCTTCTCGACACAAGCACGTTCGACTATCGTCGTCATTTCAAATTGGACTACCTGGTTAGCTTGGAGCGCCTTGCCGCTTTAGACCTCGCCCGAGTTGTTCGTAGTCCGGGCGCCCTCAGTATTGAGACATTTGCCGTAGCCGACCTGGAAATGCAGGAAATTGTGGTTCAGCCGGGCGCACCTGCCATTGACATCCCGTTGCGGGAGCTTCGTGTGGGTCGGCATGTCCGCGTGGGCGTGATTTCCCGCGGAGACAAGGTTTTCATCGCTGGCCCGGAGGATGCTGTCGCCGTCAATGATCGCATTGCCTTGGTGGGAAAACGTGAGGACATTGACGCCGTGAAATCGCTTTTCCAGACGGAACCACCGCGGCGGCAAGGTGTGGTCATTGCGGGGGGAGGTGAAACCGGCTTTCACCTGGCACGCCTCTTGGAAGGACCGCGATTCAACGTGGTCCTGATGGAATCCGACCACGAGCGGTGCGAGTTCCTAGCTAGTCATTTGCGTGAAGTGACCGTTGTGTGCTGCGACGTTCGCAGCCGGGCAGCCCTGGAAGAAGAACGGGTGGGAAGTGCCGACTTCTTTGTTGCCTGTACCGGTGACGATGAAAACAACATTTTGGCTTGCGTTGAGGCCAAGGAATTGGGTGCCCAGAAAGTGGCTGCCGTTGTGGCCCGTTCCGATTATCGTTACATCCTCACCAAGCTTGGCGTGGACCACGTAACGACGCCACCGGATGTGGTGCGTAGCGAGGTGGAAGCCCACTTGACCACCGGCGTCGTGATTGCCAAAAAACCGTTTGCACCGGGATCCAAAGTCCTGGTGATGGAATTGGAAGTCCTCCCCAACACGCTGATCACGCAACATGTCCTTGCCCGCGTGGGTCTGCCCCGCCAATGCCTCATTGCGGCCTTGATTCGCGAAGATTTTGCCATCTTGCCTGGGGCCGATGATCGTATCAAACCGGGCGATACGGTCGTGGCTTTGGTTCACGAATCGGCTGTTGAGGCGTTCCTCACCTTCTTTGAACCGGCAGAGTAACCTCGCTCTTGGCACCCATTGGGCGGTCTCCCCTTGATCCGGCTCCAATAATTGGACATGGTCTCGCAACAGATTTATAGACAGTTTCAAGATGACATCGTCACGCATTTACCTCGATAACGCGGCAACAACTTGGCCCAAGCCTGAGGCTGTGTATCAGGCAGTGGACGAATATCAACGACGGATTGGCTGTTCACCTGGGCGGAGCACCTATGCGGACGCCCTTGCGGCGGATCGCGTTGTGCTGGAGGCCCGCCTGGCCGTTGCGCGATGGCTGCGCGTCGGGCAGGCCGATCACGTGCTTTTTGCCTTTAACGGAACGGATGCCTTAAACACGGCCCTTCGCGGCATGATTCGACCGGGGGACCACGTCGTCACAACCATAGCCGATCACAATTCGGTTCTTCGTCCCCTCCGCTGGTTGGCGGAACAGTACGGTGTACGGGTCGATTATGTGGCCTGCGATTCAGAGGGCTTTGTGGAACTGGACGCCTTGCGATCGAAGCTCAATCGCGCAACCCGTCTTGTGGCCGTGAATCACGGTTCCAATGTCACGGGCACACTGCAGCGGCTAGAGGCCATCGTGGACGTCGTTCGTCGGCATTCCTCCGCCATGGTTTTGGTCGATGCGGCTCAATCCCTTGGGCATGTCCCGCTGTTCCCAGAAGAGATCGGTATCGACCTTCTCGCTGCGCCGGGGCACAAGGGACTGCTGGGACCTGCGGGGACCGGCATCCTTTATGTGCGACCGGGTTTGGAAGAAGAACTCGTTCCGCTGCGGTTCGGGGGAACAGGTTCGCGGAGCGACGAAGACCGCCAGCCGGACGAATGGCCCGACAGATATGAGCCGGGAAATCCCAATACACCGGCTTTGGCAGGCTTGATCAAAGGGATCGAGTATCTGGAACAGCGGGGCCTGGACGACTTGCGGGCACATGAGGTCACGTTGACCCAACGCCTCATTGACGGACTCCACGCCATCCCTGGGGTAGAAGTCTATGGCCCCAAAAATGCGGCGGACCGTGTCGGCGTGGTCAGCATTAACGTTAAAGGTCTGAGTCCCCACGAACTGGCGGCCATTTTAGACGGTCAATTCCATATCCAAGTCCGTGCGGGCATCCATTGTGCCCCCCTCATCCATCGTAGGCTAGGTACGTTAGAACGCGGCGGAGCCGTGCGGTTCAGCCTTGGTCCTTTCAACACACTTGAACACGTCGAAGCGGCGATTGCAGCCGTCGGGCAAATTGCCCAGCACTTCACATAAACCAAAGCCCCGTAGGCATGCCATTGCATTGCGCTGACACCCCGATTACTGGTGGACTTGCCCCAAAACTAACGAAGCATAGATCACTTCGCCAGTCTAAGGTTGATGACGATGTGCCGGAAGGGCCTTCTCCTTTGTCGCGCCAAGCCGCACCGCGGGGAAGATCGTCTGGGGTGACTGTTCGTTGAGATCGAAGATCGTAAAGCCAGGCACACCAATCTGACGGGCAATAGAAATCTGACCGACAACACGATCCGGGCCGTCCAAGCGATAGGCCCCGATGCCTGGATACATTGGGATGCGACCACCGATCAATTCCGCCTGGGTCTTAACCAGGCGCTCAAAACGCCGATCATCCTCCGTGTAGTCCATGGGGCAGATGAAATCGAGATAACCGGCTTTTACCCAACTTACCCAATCTTGCCCGACAGACTCCCGGCAAGCCGGATATTCCGCGAAAACGGCGGCGGAGATTTTGATATCCACCCGCAGTCGCTTCGCCTCTTGCGCCACCATCTGCACAACCCGCGTAATTTGCTCGCACCGCCAATTTCGATAGGCCGCCCTCAATGAGCCGCTATAGCAATCGTCTGGCCAGCTTGTTACCCGCAATCCCGTATCTTTTTCGAACCGCTGACGGCACCCATCGCAGTAGCAGTTGTCGCCGTCGGGATAGCGGATGTAGTCGAAATGAATGCCATCCACGCCGTATTTCTTCACCACCTCAAGCATCGTTTCGCATTCCAGCTTTTGGTTCTCTGGGTGCGAAGGACAAAGCCAACGAGTGGGTTCCCCGCGGCGGGTGACTTGCGTTCGACCGCTCGCCCGCATCTGTTCGACGAAGGAATTCGGGGCCGTACTCAAGTTGAAGTTAACCTTCCACACATGAACCTCAATACCGTGCCGATGGCAGGCTTCGACACACTGGGCAATCTGGTCGCCATATTTCTCGAACGACGCACTTCGGGGAAGCAAATCGGAGGCATAATGGGCCACCCCGCCCCAAAGCATGTTGGGAAGGACCATGTTAAAGCCTGCTTCGGCAAGCTCACGGGCCGTTCGTTCCCAATCGCCGGGATAGGCCCCCAGTCCCGTATGGTTCCAATAAGCCCGACCTTCTCGAGAGGGACTTGGCTGCGCCATGAGATACGCCGTCACAATCTTCTTGCGTATATCCTCGAGGGCTGCCAAAGAAATCTGCTCCGGACGAGTCGCATCCTTAACATCGATTTGCGAGAGGAGCGACTCAGCCTCCTGAAGCAACTGCCAAGGGGCGCTCGTTGTGTCCGGAGCGTGTTTCTTGAGCCACTCTCGCAGTTCATCGAGGTTTTGCAAGTGACCGACCTGGGTGACTTTGGCCAGCAGGCCACGCAGAATGACAGGCTTGAGATCCGGCCTTAACGCCCCCATCACGGCGGCCAACATCACGCGCTGATTTTCAGCATCACCTCCCAGCAAGATGTGGCTGAAAAACGCTCCATGGGGCGAGAGGATCATGGCGGCCCGACCGGTGGGCTTACCTTGTGCATCGAACCACTCGCCGATCACACGGGTGCTTGCAACCGTGGGAATAGGCTCGGTGATATTCCACGATGACTGCCGCATCCGGACAGGCAAATCGGGCAAGATATTGCGATCGAAACGGACCTCCGCAAATTGGGATTCGTATTCGCGGGCCATCCAGCGGGTTTTACCCACCCCAAGGAGAGTCAACACCTCTTGTGGCGCTTGATAGAACAAGATGACTTTTGTGCCGCGACGAATTGCTTCTGCTAAGGCCGATGCGGCAGTGGGCGATAAACGTGGGGCATAGGGCACGATGATGATGGCCTTTTCGGCCCAAACCTCGGCGCTTGGGTTTCGATCGTCGAGTGTATCAAAGCCCAATCCCAGGTCGGTGATTAATCGCCCAACACGCTCGGCAGCTTCCCGGATGGTCCGCAATTCGGATTGCTCGTGTCCCTCGACGGCCGTGGGAACAAGTAGGGCGACGGGGTGCTCCAGGGCGGTCAGACGGTAAATTCTCGCTTGGGCATCCACGGAGGCACCTCGCCAAAATGAGATGCGAATCCCATCGATCTGCCCCCACCCAGCGGGTTTTCCTTCAGAGCGAAATTCCGCCTTCACAAACCGTACCAACTGCTTGCCCACGCTGCTGACCGATCCCGAACCGGCATACCACCCCGCACCACTGCGAAAATAGAGCGATAGATGTCCCACGGCTTCCGGGCGGTCGATTTCCAGTTCCAAAATAAACTCGCCGGGGCGGGAAAGGTCGAGCTTCACCTCGCGGTCATGAATACTGCGGGGCAAATCCGCGTGACGGGCAAACGGCAAGCCAATTTCTAAGGCCTGGCCTCCGTCCACCTTAATCAACCGGATTGGCGGCGTCCCTTCAGAGGCTCGCCACGCTTGCTGGGCAGCTTGCTCATCGGTGTATGCGATCTCTTCCAGGACTATTTCTCGCACCGCTGGCGAACTTTCCGCAAACGCCCATCCGCATAATCCAAAGGTTGTGACAACGGCCAAAAAGCACGTACCAAACCGATTCATCGCCGAAACTCCTTGTGGTTCGTTTCCCATCACTTTGATCGTTCTTAGTCCTATCTCGCAACATTCCCTATCTTTGCAATGCCTAACGAAGGAGGTCTCCGCGAGCCACCAAGGTCGGCCGATCAAGGGGTGGAGTGCGAAATTCCCTGTCGCCCTGTTTCTCTATCACCATGTGCCAAAGCCGAGGATCAACACCCTCTCCGGCGAAGTGGTCCGGCGAGCCGCTTCCCGGGTAGCGTGGGCTATCCACAAGGAGTGTCAGTCGGTAATTACGGCAGTTCTCAATGTCAAACAGGGCAGTGCCGGGATAGGCCGCCGCATTACCCCCGTATCCAAAGATGGCAAAGTTCTCCGCATCAATGGC
>JAKPII010000230.1 GCA_029549885.1 Planctomycetota bacterium | reverse complement strand
CTCCGTGCCTCAAAAAACTGAAATATACCACTTGAAAATTTAAGTTCGGCGTGCGAAAATGAAAGCGGGCAAGGGTTGGGTTATGAAGGTACGAATGTGATGGAGGTGCGCCATGTCGCTACGTATTGGCCGCAGACGGAGGGGTTTTACTCTTGTTGAGCTTCTCGTCGTCATCACCATCATAGGAATGCTGGTATCACTCTTGTTACCGGCGGTCCAAATGGCGCGAGAAGCCGGTCGTCGCACACAGTGCTTAAATAATCAAAAGCAGTTCGCAACGGCCTTGGCGAATTACGAATCGGCGCGACGTCAGTTTCCGGGCTGGGCCCAAATAGTCTCGCATGACGCCGCCGCGCCGGATGTTGACGGGGATAAGACGGGTGATGTCGTAGGCACTTGGGTGATTCCTTTGCTGCCCTACTTAGAACAGAGGCAGATTTACCATAGCTGGGTAGATGATAACGTCTCATGGCCAGACAAGCTCAAAATTCAGTTGCCCATCGCTATCTGCCCAAGTAATCCGCCCGAAGATATGAACGCTGGTCTGACCGTCATGATGTACGTCGCCAACGCGGGATCGCCAGATGCGGACTGGCCGACTGACCAGAACGAGAACCCGATTCCTGAGGGACCCGCGAGCGCTGTGTTTCTTAATCATGCGCTGCCCAAAGCTCAGCGGAAGTCTATCTCATTGGATTATCTAAGCGCCCACGACGGTGCTTCCAATACGCTAGCATTTAGCGAAAATATCCATGCAACTTCTTGGGCCCCGGTCGCAGATAGCTCGGGAACCCCACGTTTGCCAAGTGAGCACGATGTGTGCATGTTATGGAGTCCTTCGCCCGGCGATTGCAACCGCTCAGAAACGAAGCGTGTTTCACATTTGAACAGGTGTTTACGCGACATCCAGAATCCATACTCTCCACACCTGTATCTAGCACGGCCGGCAAGCCGGCATCCTGGTGTGGTGATCGTCACATATTGTGACGGGCATGGGACAACGCAGCGCGACAACATCGACTGGCTTGTCTACAAGCAGTTGATGACCCCGGATAATTACCTAGCGGGGCAGTATAAAAACGATCCTGAGTTGGCGAATAGTGTGTACGATTCTGGTGAGAACTGAACAGCACTGAGCAGTATCGGCTAAATAGCTTACAGGGGCTAAATTGCAAGGTAACCAATTTTCATCCCTCCCGTCCAATCACGATATCGATTGGGCGGGAGATTTTATTGGAATCAAGCCCCTTACCCAGCCCAACGGCGTGAAGCCTCACCGGTCCTGACCCCAATTCGTAGGTGTTGATTGTCAGCTGGGCACAACCCCCGATGGCCCTCGCCACAACGCGATTGTTGTGTCGGATCGCTACTGCTAGCGCTTTCGGACAATCAACGTCGATCAAGATTTTCTCGCCCAATTTCACCGATGGCGTGAGAAGCCGAGCCGTGATCTGCCCACCATGATTGCACGTCACGATCCCCTGAATGACACAGCCTCGCGTGGCAATTAGCCCGGTCTCAACGGCGACGACGCGAAGCTCGTGATAGCCATCATCCCACGCTGCCGTGTTTAAAACAAATGGTTCACCTGGCGAGGATTGCCCCAAGCGTTTGCCATCCAGGTACCATTCAAAATGATCCACCTGGCCGCCGCCAAGCGGGGCAGGCAAACCGCCGCGGGGAAATCTCGCCTCGGCTTGTAGCGTCACCACGCCTCGGACGGTCTCCCAATCTGCTGGGCCTTTGAGAGAAACTTGCGGGATATTCGCCCATGGGCGACAAAGCGGGTCGCCCACAATCAGCAATTGGTACGGCCCATAAACCGATTGATAAAAGGCCTCTGCCGCCGTGCATCCCCGCACATAATGCAAATGAATCGTAGGCATAGGAAATTTTTCCGCGATGGCAAAAGGTTCGGTCACCGTCCCACTTGCGGCTGCTGCTCCGTGACGCAGAAACTCTGCCAGGCACGTTTGCCCGCCTGATCGGGTCATCACTCCGCCTAAACTCGTGAGATGATCACAAATAGCACCGGGCAAAATGGTACTTCCCGAGTCCTTCCAATCGAACTCCGCCGTGCCCATCATGACGCCTTGGCAATCAGGTTTATTCATCGGCATGACACCATGGACAATCGCCGCCCGGACGCCGTGAGCCCGTATGGCCTCAACCACCTCGAAATAAGCCGGATCACGAGTCCGTGAACGGATGTCGCCATTTTGGACGAAATAGATCGTACCCGGGGGAAAAGTCCCATCCGCTGCCGCACTTCGTGACAGGTATTCTAGGATTTCCTCCCATGTGTTGCCTCGTGTGTCATCGTCAGCAACGACGGCCAACACCATGGAAAGCAAATGCCGTTCTCCATTAGGTACAATTTCGCCATGGGGGCCAAATTGATATCGGCTACTGAATCCCAAGGTCGGGACATCCTTTTGCTCCGGAATGGCGCGTCGCATGTACTGATTCACGCGAAGAGACATGTAGTAGTCGGGGCGGCGGGCCAGTACTCCTGGATAAAGATACGTCAACCCATTGATGGAGCCTCGCCGCGTTAACACCCGAGGCCAACGATCGCCAGGGGACTCTTTTTCCTCCTCGGCGGATGCCTCGGTGCGTTTGGGCGGCGGGAGGAGCTCCGGGTGTTCTTCAATGAGGCGTTCAATATCCTTTGCCAATTCGATCCCCCATGGGAAGTCGGCCGAATACAGCACGCAATCAATCTGTGCTGTTACGGCTCTTTTCGCAATTTCCTGCAAAATGGGAATGAGGATTTTTTCGCGAAAGCGGTCGATGTCCGTGATCTGTTCCTTCGGGTCCCACGAGAGATAAAAGACGTTTTCGGAAGGGATTTGACGCAACGCCTGATAGTGGTTGGCGACAGTCAATGATGCCGCGCTTTTTTCGTTGACGACTAAGAGAACATTTTCGGGCCCAAGCCCAGCCTGCAATACTTCGGGCTCAAAACTGCCCGCTAAGAGTAAGACCAGGCCGATGAGCGTGCGAACAAAAAGGGACATCTCGCGATTGATGGCAACCTCCATTATGTTCCTTTCTTTGGAGAACGTATGTATCCCTACCTGACCGGGGCGTTTTAATGATCGAGTCCCTTTGGGCCGTAAGCCACAGGCCTCCTGCGAGATTGCGCTGCTACCAGAGGCCGATTGCATTAGAGCCTATCCCATAATCTCCCCTCGCCCGTTCGGCGGGAGAGGGGTCGGGGGTGAGGGTGGCTCAAATTGCTGCCGCTTTTGTCAATCGATTCCGATGTTCGTTTACCCTCACTCCAACCCTCTCCCAGAGGGAGAGGGCGACTTTTTGAGATAGGCTGTTAGTAAAGGGATTACCGCCATCGCCACCTGTTTCACGCGGCCTTTCTGCCAAAGCGTTTTCACTTGGCAACAGTTGCCCCCAAGTGTCATCTGCGATCGGGTTGATTATACTCATAGCAACGTGTAGCTGGTTTCCCGTCAAGGCGGGTATTCTTTGCTGAATGGTTCCCGTGTAAGGAGTTGCCTCATGAGACTGCTGACCTGTATTGTCGCGCTTTTCCTCAGTGGACCAGTGCTGGCGGGCGAACCCTCAGGATGCTTGACGCCCGAGGAACAAGAGCAAGGATTTGTTTGCCTCTTCGACGGCACCTCGCTCGAAAATTGGCAGGGGGATACCAAGGGCTATGTGATTGAGGATGGCGTTTTGGTGTGCAAGCCTGGCGGAAATCTTTATACGAAAAAGGAATACGCCGATTTTATCTTTCGTTTTGAGTTCAAATTGACCCCCAATGCAAACAACGGCGTGGGCATTCGCACTCCGATGGGTTGCGATGCGGCGTATTGCGGGATGGAAATTCAGATACTCGACGATTCGGGTGAGCGATATGAGAATTTGCAACCCTATCAGTATCATGGATCGATTTACGGGGTTGTTCCAGCTAAGAGAGGTCACCTCAAGCCGGTCGGGGAGTGGAACAGCGAGGAAATCTATTGCAAGGGTCGGCATGTCAAGGTCACCCTCAACGGAGTAGTCATCGTCGATGCCAACCTCGATGAGGTGGAGCCGATGGACCATCGCGATCATCCCGGCTTGAAGCGTGAAAAGGGTTACATCGGATTCTTGGGGCATGGCACCCGGGTCGAATTCCGTAACATCCGCATCAAGGAACTCACACCATAGCCAAAATGGCACTATTGGCCTTGGTTTGTATCGATGAGATACCTAGGCATCGAGATTGGCGGTACGAAGCTGCAAGTCGGCGTCGGCACGGGCAATGGGCCGCCGCTGCTGGCAATCCGCCGGATGGAGGTTGATCGGTCAAAAGGTGCCGAGGCCATTCGTCGGCACATCCTTGAGCTTGCCAGGCCTTTGATCGCTCAATATCATCCTGAGGCGATTGGGATTGCTTTTGGCGGCCCCATCGATGCCGCGAAGGGACGCACCTTGCGCAGTCACCACGTGGCCGGGTGGGAAGAGTTTCCTTTGGTCGAATGGTGTGGTTCGGAATTGGGCCTCCCGGCTGTTATGGGAAACGATGCCGATTTGGCAGGTTGGGCCGAAGCCACATTCGGGGCAGGAAAAGGTCATCGTACCGTCTTTTACATTACGGT
>JAKPII010000208.1 GCA_029549885.1 Planctomycetota bacterium | reverse complement strand
GTCCGCGTCTCGTACACCGGCTTCATCACCGTGTACGGAATCTCCTTCGTCACCGTCTCGTACACAGGCTTCCATACCGTGTACGGAATCTCCTTCGTGCACGTCTCCCACACAGGCTTGCACACCGTGTATGTCCGTGTCCGCGTCTCCCATACCGGCTTCATCACCGTATAGGGAATCTCCTTCGTTCGCGTCTCCCACACAGGCTTCATCACCGTGTAGGCCAATTGGTGTGTGCGGGTTTCCCAAACCGGTTTCATGACGGTCCGGGCAACCTCCCGGTATTGGATTTCCGGGACGTACCTGGTGTATGTCACTTGGCGGGGCTCGACCACACGCTCGAAATGCGTCCTGTAGCTAGTAACCTGCTGTGGTTCGAATACAAGTTTGCGGCTAGGTTTCAGAACCGTGTAGCACTGTTGCGGCCCACAACCCGGCTCCAGCGCGCAGCCAGTCGGTTGCAGGGCAAGTCGCACAGCCCCACAGTAACCGGCGTCGACTTTCCCCGCCGCAACGGCGATCATCAGCATCGCCATAAGCGGCACGGTCCAGACGGTTCTCATGTTATCCCTCCTTTTGATGTAGCAAATCAAAAATGGGCCTGGTGGGGACGCGGCAGTTTCCACCTATTGTGAGGTTTCGTCCAAATTCAAACGGCAGCGTTAGCTGATCGGCGGCTGGTGCATAATTCACATTGCCCACTCAACTCATACCGGCCGCACAACCGCTACCGCTTCCCAAAATTACTCCCGTGCTTACCCAACTGAAAATATCGGCAATTTGGAGAGATAAGTTAACCAGCGAAATATGGGGCCACAAGAAACGACGATATAAACTAGGGAAAATACAAAACTTGCGGGCATCTTTGACGATTAGCGCGAAGTCACAGCCGGACTTTCCGCCCCAACCAGACCCTTACGGGCAACTCATCCCGCTAAATGCCCCGAATCTCGCAATGAAAGATGTTCGGTTGCCGTAAACTCCTCGAAAAGATTTGCCACTAGCTTGTTCGCAACCTACATTGCAGTAGAAAAGTTCTCTGCCCCGGGCGAGCAGACCAGGAAGAAACGAACCATTAACTACATGACACAATTTCAGACAGAGGAGACCAATTTATGAATCGAGGTGTTCGTCGGGCGTTCACGCTGATTGAAGTTCTGATCGTTGTGGTGATCATGGCCATCCTCGCCGCCGTGATCATCCCACAGTTCGCCGCATCCACGTCAGATGCAAAGCGCAGTGCCCTGGAATTCAATATGCACACGCTACGATCGCAAATTGAGTTATATCGCATCCAGCACGGCCAGTATCCTACGATCAGCAACAATGACCTCCCTCAGCTTTATAACGCAACCAATCTCGCTGGCGAGATCGGAACACCGGGCCCGAACTATCCATACGGGCCATACCTCGCCAACGGGTTACCTCCCAACCCCTACAACAACAGTAACAAGGTGGCTCCGGTCAGTACCCCGGGTCAAAAACCGACCGGGGTTGTCTCTGGGGATTACGGGTGGCAGTACGACCAATCTACAGGCGCCATTTGGCCTAATAACCCAGAATACTATCAGTAGGGCTCTTTGAAGCTCACCAGCCCCAATAAACTCAGCGACGTCACGTTATATCTCAAACCACCAGACTTCCCGGTGGTCTTTTCTTTTGGGCGCTCCGCAGCCCCGCAGCATTAAAGGGCTCCGAGCATTCACGCCGCGTGGCGCTCACCAGGGGCATGTTCCTTGAAACCGCCCAGGCTTAGAATGGTAATCATTCAGTAAGCCCAAGCGCGTGTTTGTTCTTGACTACTGTCGTTCGAACCTCCCCAGTCGGCGGGAAAGAGTTGCGATGTCAGAGGAACCCGATCGGCCCAGAGTTCTTGAGCGCGAAGAATACATCGAGCAGGCCTATTTCTTTCGGGCCCTCCGGGAGCGGCTTGATCAAGGGGTTTCAACTCAAGAGTTGATTAAAACGATTGCTCAGGAGATTCTCTCCACAACCAAACTCCCTCTGGCCTTGGACTTTATGGTCACCGAGTTGCGGTTCACCGGGGGTTTTTCGACGGCAATGGCCAGGCTAGGCCATTATTTCACAGCCTTCCAAACGTATGTCATCCGGGAGGCCGAACGGGAGGATGGCCGCCTCGATTTCCGTATCGCCCTTGAAATTCTGGAAAAAGAGGCCGAGTACCGCGCCAAAGGTGCCGATCCCCAGGGGGTGTTTCTTTACCAGTTCGAGACGCTGTGCCGCAACCGGCTCGGCTATGATGCCGGTCTGGAGGCCATGGCGCGCGATCCAATCTACGACGAAAACTGGAAAGACTGGATTCTCAGCCTCCGCCGGCAGGTTGGCCTGGTCGATATTGCCGACATGATCTTCGTACGGAGCCAGTACTACCAAATGCTCAAAGGCGAAACGGGAAAGCCTGTCCTTTTCGGGGAAAAGGAGGGGAAAATTGCCCTCGCAAATCGCCGCAAGGACCCACTTTACCTATTTTCGGCCCTGTCCCGTCACTTGGGGTATCCCTCCGTCCCACGTCCGCGGAAAGAAGAGTCGGTAATACAAAACTATTACGCCATGCTTCGCCGCCTAGAACAGTTGGAACGACGGGTCAAGCTATTAGAAGAAGAACATCGGGGTGGTATCGACTTGAGCCAGTTTTACGTCAAACCCGAGGATCAAAACAATGCCGGCAAATAATTGTGGTGTCGGCGGAAGGCCTAAAGGAGGCTCGTCTTTTCCGCGCCCGGCACTAACTTTGGGTTACCGAACGTCACCGCTTGATGCTCGTTGCGCGGCCCGGTTTAAGTTGGGAGATTGCGTTGTTCCAGCCAAATAATTGTCAATCGTGGCCTCGCTGCGAATCTTTTCGTATAGCTCCGCCATCGCCAGCCGCACTTTTTTCGCTTTCAAATCTTCTTTAAGAATCTCTTGCACCGAGGCCAAGTCTACATCCACGGGTTTGGTCTGTCCAAGGCAGTATAGAATGACGTATGTCTCCGGTGCGACTTGAATGATGCCAGAAATCTCACCCGGCTTGAGGGAGAAGGCCTCCTGTTCCAGAAGGGGCTGGCCGCCGTGCTTTTGGATGGGCGCTATTTCACCTCGTAGGGCCCGTGTGGCCGGATCGATCGAGTACTCCTCGGCCAAGTCGGCGAAGTACTCCTCCGTGGGATTGGACCGAGCCTTGTCCCACACCTGCTGTGCCCGTCGCAGGTTATTTAGCACAATCGCCCGACACCGCACGCGAGGTCCGTAGTTCGCTTCAAAGGCCTTTTGCAGGTCCTCCTGGCTCACCGAGACGTTATCCCCCACAAGTTTTTTGAGTGCCACGGCGGGCCAGACAATCGAATTGCGGTAAACTTCTGGCTTAATCCCCTGTTGCTGTGTGACAAGTTGCATCCATCGCTGCACATCGGCACGTCCATCCGGCAACAAAGGCAGGTTCTCTCTCGCCGCCCTCTCGATCTCCGCGTCTACGTCTGCTTCCGTGACCTGGATGTTGCGCTTTCGACACGCCTGTTCGATTAGCTTGCGGCTGATGAGATTTTCTAGGACCTCCTCACCGTGACGATCGATGCACATTTCGCCCAGGTCCTCAAGTCGGACCGGCCGATTATTGATAAGTGCCGCGACATCCGGCATTTGAGCCCGTTTTTGTGGGTCGTTCATGACGTTCACGATTTCAGCCCGCGATTGCAAGTCGCGGAAGATTTCGTGGGCCACAGCCCTCATCTTGCTGTCTTTCGCTAGTTCCTCGATTTCTCCCTTGACGTCTTCAAATCGAACTTTGGCAGGCGGAAGATGTTCTTCGCACTTCAAAATGACGAACTGATTCGCAATGGGGATCACCTGCGAGATTTCGCCTGGCTTGAGGGCAAATGCAACTTCCTCGATCTCCTTTTGTCCCACGTGCTTGCGAATCGGCTGGACCAACCCTTTGAGGCTGGCACTGGCGGGATCCTCGGAGTATTTCTTGGCCAGCTCACCAAACTGATCAGGGTTAGCCACCGCTTCCGCACGAATGGCTTCGGCCGTCTCTTTCTTGCTCACAACGATCATTCGAGCCTTGACCGCGGGCCCGTAGCGGCTCTCAAATTCGCGCCTCAGTTCTTCCTGGCTGATGAGTAACCGATCGCCTGCTAATTTTCTCAGGGCGAGCATCGGCCAAATGATATCCCGCTTGTATTGATCCGGCTTAATCCCGCGTTCTTCTTTTAGCAACTTGAACCACGTCTCGACGGGCATGCCGAAGCGGGTGGCCATCCGCACAATTTCGGCATCAACTTCTTCGGCTGTGACGGTGATCCCGCGGCGCTGGCATTCTTCCATGATAAGGTATTTATTGACGATGCTTTCCAGGACTTCTTCCCCATAGTGCCGGAGGCATTCCTTTCGCAGCTCGTCTCGGGTGATCGGCTCGCGATTAACAACGGCGACTACCTGAGGGCGTTCATCGCGGGCCGAAGACGCCGCAGCACCGGAGGGAGTTGCGGTCGTGGGCCCGGGCTGGGTTCGCGCGGCAGTTGCCGTAGGTCCTGGCGCCTGGCGAGAACCCGTGATCGCGCCGAGAATGCCCGGCCCACCAGCCCGTGCTGCATTGGGTCCCCAGAGTGAGCGCACAGCCACCGTCGCCCCAACAACGGCAACGGCCACAAAAAGAACAGCCCATCGGCTGCGCCTTGAAAAGATACGTTTGACGCGGGAATCCTTTCCACTCATGACGGTCCCTCCTGGCCCCAAGCCCACAGTAAATCAAGGGTCATTTCTGAAAACTTCCCTCCGGTTGAGGGCGAGTTTATCAAACCATGGCAATTCCCGTCAATGCGAGTTTTCCGGCATAACTTCCCTCGGCGCCCCTTAACGAAAGCAACCTACTCTGGTAACCTTATTGGTAGTTACTAAGAGGGGATGATCCCGCGGTTTGGATGCATTGTACGAGGTACGAGGGCGGGGTTTGGCGAGACAACACGGTGACGGTGTATCCTTTTCCGCCACAATCAACTCTGATAAAACGGGTTTGCGTGTCTGATTGGTCGGTGTTTCGAGGTTCATCCTGCTATCGGGAGAGTGAAGCATGGCGCTGACAAAAGAGAAGATGGAAGCCTGGTTGCGACGGATTCTCGGTGTGGACAAGGTCACCATGGGCCTTCTCGACTACATCGCTGGCATTCCCCGGGTCAAGGACCTCACGGATGTTCCAGCGGGGACGCCTGTGCTCGTTCGCGGTGACCTCGATTGCAAGCCCGGGGCAAAGGTTGGAGAAGGTGACATTCGGCTCCGCTCCATGAAAGAAACCCTCCTCCTCGGACGCGATCGGGGGTGGATTCAAGTGATCTTTGGACACATCGGCCGCGATCCACAACTGAGCCTAGAGAAGGTATGGAAGCGGTTGAGCGAGATAATGGAGTGCGAAATCGTCTTTATCCGCGACTGGTTTGCCCCCGAAACCCTGAAGATCCGACAAGAGGTTGTTGACGCCATCAAGGCTGCCAAGCCGGGCGACATCATCTTGTTGGAAAACACCCGCAAGTATGACATCGAGCGTGTCTTGTGGAAGGCCAAACCCGCTGACATCCCGAACCTCGTCGAGAAACTTACCAATGTTGCCAACGAATTCGCGGAAAAGATCGCAAAGGTTTATGTGCATGAAGCTTTTTCCGCCGGAAGTTTGGACACTTCCTCGGTGGTTGTCACTGCGGCCATGGAAAAAGTCGCCTTGGGCGAATATGCCTACGGTGAATTCTCAGGCCCCTTGGCCGACTGCCTCAACGCCCAGCTTGTGATTTCGAGCGGTCTAAAGATCGACAAGCTGGACGACCTCGAGGCCATGATTAGCCGGGGCAAGATTCGCTGGGTGTTCACTGCTGGCTCGCTGGCGATGGGTTTGATCAAGGCTGCCTATCAGCTTGACGGTAAGGACTTCTGCATCGGTGTGGCCGAGGATCCCGCCCACAAAGATCAGCCATATTACATTCCGCCAGAGCGGATTGAACAGGCCAAGAAGATGATCGCCAGTGGCAGGGCCCAGGGCATCCAATTTGTGATGCCGGTGGATTTTGTCCTGCAGGATGGCCGTGTCGCGACAACGCTTTCGCCCGGTGACCAGCAATTCGATGTCGGCCCTGCAACCTCAGAGCTGTTCGAGCGGAAGATTGGCGAGTTCCTGGATTGGGCAAAAACGCTCAAGGAACCCGCCGTGGCCTTCCACAACGGTGTTTTCGGGAAATTTGAGGACCCGAAATTCGAGAATGGGACCCGGCGATTCATGGCTCAATTGAAGCGGATGAAGGATGCCGGTGTACGGGTGTACGTCGGCGGCGGTGAAGGCGGCACAGCCTTGGAAAAATACGGCCAGCCGGACTGGGTCACCCACAACTTCACGGCAGGCGGAACCGTGTTGAACGCCCTCGGCAGCGAACCCGTGCCGTTCCTTGTGGCGTTGCACATGGCCGCAAATAAGAAGTAACGATTGCTTATAGCACAATTAACCGACGTAAGCACGCTGGACTCCAACCACCGCTTCGGCGGTGGTTTTTTTATGGGCCATTTGTGACTTTGTGAAAAGTGGAACACAAGAGCAAACAGCGCTGATGGCAACGCTCTCACGGCCTCAAGTGGCTTTGCGAAATATGTGAGATGTGACGAAAATACTTGCCCGGCGAGTTGGACGGAAATGAGTGTGGGCTCGTACGCGGCCGGTTCGAAACAGGATGTAGCAGGCGTCGAGTTGCGACGGGGCTAAGCGTACGTTTTTGTCCAAGCGACCAATCGTGATGGCATCACTTCGAGCGGAATTGGGCCGTGATCTTGTGGCACTCCTGCTTTTGGGAGTCGTCTTATTCTTTGGCGCCAGCTTGATCACGTTCGACCCTGCCGATTCCCCCAGCGACTTGGTTTTCCCACCGCACGCGCAGGTCACGAACGTCTGCGGCCCTGTGGGGGCAACCGTCGCGTTTTACGCCCTGGAATTCCTCGGGATCGGGGCTTGGTACGCCGTGCTGTCGTTGTCAGTTTTGACGATTGTTCTGCTGTTGCGGCAACCGCTGACGCGGCCGAATACGCGCGTGTTTGGTTGGTTTCTCTCGATTTTTGGGCTGACAGGACTTGCCGACTGTGTTATCCCTAACTGGAGTCCCGGACCCGTTGTCGGCCCGGGCGGCTACGTCGGGGTTGCCCTTCGCTGGATCCTGGAACAAAAACTGGGATTTGCCGGGACGGTCGCCACGCTGTTCGCCGGGTTTTCGATAGGATTTCTCCTTTGCACCGAACTGTCGCTGGTTCGAACTGTTCTCACGGCAGTGTTGTGGCCTCTTAAGGGAATCGTGAAAGGACTGGGCGAAGTGGCCAGTGGATACGGGCTTGGACGTCCCACATCTGAGGCTAAGGCACAAGATTCCGCGGTACGGGTTAAGCGGCCCGGCGAATTAGCCGAAGTGCCGTCTGGCCAGGCGAAAGACGCGGCACCTCAAGGAAACGAACCGGCTGATACTGATACTTCTCAACGTGGCCCGTTGATAAAGACACCTGCCGCGACGAAAGAAGACCAGCCGCAACATGCAGAAACCGTTCAAAAACCGGAAGCAACTGATCGCAAGTCGGGTGAACTTCGAATCCGCAAGCCCACACGCCCGCCAAAAGAAGAGCTTCTCGATGTCATAGATTCGTCAACCGACGAACGACGCCACTTCAACTACAAATTGCCGCCTTTGGACCTACTTCTTGAACCGGAACCATTCCATTTTGAAGAGCAAGAGAAAGAAGTTCGCCGTAAAGCCCAGATTCTTGAGAAAACTTTCGCCGATTTTGGCCTCCACGTTCGCGTCGTAGAAATACAGACCGGTCCTGTCATCGCACAATTTGAGGTCGAACTTGAGGCGGGCCTGCGGCTGAGCAAGGTGACGGCCCTGGCCGACGACCTGGCCATCGCGCTTCGCGTGCCAAGTGTTCGCATCGTAGCCCCCATCCCGGGAAAGAATACCGTGGGAATCGAGGTCCCCAACAGCGAACGTCAAATTGTGCGTCTGCGGGAGGTCATCGAGGAAAGTCACGGAAAATATCAGGCCATGCGGATCCCCATCTTCCTGGGGAAAGACGTCGCCGGCAATCCCATGGTTGTGGACCTCTCCACGATGCCGCACCTGTTGATTGCGGGCCGGACAGGCACGGGAAAAAGCGTTTGTCTCAATTCGATCATCCTTTCTATCCTTATGACTAAGACACCCGACGATGTGCGGCTCCTCCTCATTGACCCCAAGATGGTCGAACTTAGCCCTTATAAGCGGGTACCACACCTCATGCACCCTGTGGTGACGGATATGCGCAAGGCTGAGGCAATCCTCGCTTGGGCGGTGGAAAAAATGGAGGAACGGTACGCCCTGTTGGCACGAGCGGGCGTGCGGCACCTTAGCGTATATAACCAACTTGGCGAAGAGGAGTTGATGGAGAGGATTCGGCCCGAAAGCGAGGAAGAACGCGCACAAATCCCTACCCATATGCCGTATATCGTGATCATTGCCGACGAGATGGCCGACCTCATGATGACGGCAGCCAAGGAGGTCGAAACCCATATCATCCGTCTTGCCCAAAAGAGCCGGGCGGTAGGGATTCACCTGGTTTTGGCTACGCAAAAACCTACCGTTGATGTGATCACGGGCCTGATTAAGTCCAACCTGCCTGCCCGTATCTGCTTCGAGGTAGCCAGCCGCGTGGATAGCCGCGTCGTGCTGGACGAAATGGGTGCCGAAAAACTCCTCGGCAATGGCGATATGCTCTTCCTACGTCCGGGGACAAGCACACTGATTCGCGGCCAAGGTACCTACGTCAGTGACGACGAAATCAATCGCGTCATTGATGCCGTTGCCGTGCACGAGCCGGAATTTGTCCAGGAGCTTGTCCAACTGAAGCCTTCCCAACCCGGTGATCCAAACAAACCGGGACTGGCCGCCCGTGATGAACTTTATGAGGCGGCCGTGGACATTGTTATCCGGGAAGGCCGCGGCAGTGTCTCTTTGCTGCAACGGGCCCTGGGAATTGGCTACGGCAGGGCTGCCCGCTTGATCGACTACATGGAGGAAGACGGCATCGTTGGGCCGTACAACGGCTCACAAGCTCGAGAAGTCCTCATGTCCCTTGAACAATGGGAGGCCATGCGACAGAACAACGGACCGGCGACATCTCAACCTGCATCATCTCGGCCTGCAACCCATTCCGCACCGAGTAATGCTGGTCGCTCCCATCGGATTGTCCTGGTCTCTGAGACAGGGGAAGATACCCCCCCAAACGGGCCATCTACCTCATTTGGGCCGTTGCCACCGCGTCCTGAGTCAACCCCGCCAGCCCAACCTCCAACCAACGTTTAGAACCTATCCCATAATCTCTTCTCACCCGTTCGGCGAGAGACGCGCCGTGGCTCGAATTACTGCCGGTTTTCTCAATCGATTCCGACGTTCGCTTGCCCTCACCCCGACCCTCTCCCGGAGGGAGAGGGGGACCTTTTGGAATAGGCTGTTACGAGGCGGCTATTAGGAACGCCAAGTGAAGCCGCAATTACTAATTCAAGCCGTGCCAATCGGCCTTTAAATTCATGCGGAGTTAAAGAGACTTCAATATGAACGCGGGGGCTGGTCGAGGTCAGGACGACCCACCTTCGCTCGGCGATTTCTCCTTTTCAGAAGTGGGCTGGCTTGCTAACCGAGCCTGGACCTGCACATAGGTGAGCCGCAACTCGTGGAGCATCTCCTCCATGGCCCGCGACTCCTCCTCCGAAATGTTACCCTTCGTCTTTTCCAAGAGGAGGTTGACCGTATCAATCAGGTGTCGCGCTCGATTAAGTCGCACTTCCAGCTTACCGGTGAGGGGATCTGGAAGGAGCCCCAAAGCCGCCATGGCCTGCATGGCGAGGCTGCTGCTGAGTGCGGTCAATGTTGGCGGCGGCAATGGCGGATCAAGGCCGGCTTGAGAATCCTTTTTCTCAGCCGCTTCCCGCTTTTCTCGCTCAACCTGGGCTTTCCAGTCCTCATCCACAATAATCCGCTGCTGTTGATTTCGCTGGCCGCCCGGCTCTGTTTGACCATCCGCAAAGCGACTGTCCGGTGAGTCGCTCATGTACAATCCTCCAGATATCGGAAACCTCACGAGTTAGCCAAGAGCACACGTAAGTTCCCCGGAGATTCTTTATCAGTTTGGCGGTTTGAGCGGGCAAGTCAAGAATGGCCGACAAAAAACCAAAAAACCCTTCGAGATTGAGCCCTTTGCGGGAAATTTCTTCCCATTGGAAATAGTGAAAACGGCCACCACAGCGCGTGGCCCTGCATGAGCGAGGCCACAACGGCAAGTGCCCCTCCGTCACATCGGACAGGCACAAGTCCAGCCCATAGCGGTGGTGCTGAGCCATTGGAATGCTGCGCTAGGAGCAACGTTTGTCGCCGGGCTTGTTACGTCTCAGAGTCACGGGCGACATCCGATCTGCGCGGGTGTCTTTTTCCTCACGAGAATTAGGAAGGCCAAGTGGCTTCGCTGCTGGCGGTGGCGAAAATCCCCTCCAAGCTTGTATTTCGCCAGATTTGCCGTATATTGGGGGTTATGTTACCAAATCGTGGGGGGAGGATTGGTTCCACAGAACGCCGGTTTCCGAGTGCGGGGAAAGCGAAAGAGACTGCGGGTTCCTCCATCGGGAAACGGCACACCTCATCAATAGAGACGAGGAGCCGCGAGCATGTCGGTCGGAGAATGGGTCAGCAGTAAGGTCTTCACTCTCGTTCATCGCCATAATCTGGTTTATAACACATGCTGGGAAGACCCTCGTCTGGATCGGGTGGCGCTGAATATCGGACCCGAGGATACCATCTTGGTCATCACTTCGGCAGGCTGCAACGCCTTAGACTACGCCCTCCTTGGGCCCAAGCATATTTACGCGGTGGATATGAATCCCCGGCAGAATGCCCTGTTGGAACTAAAAATGGCGGGCATTCGCCGCTTGGATTTTCCAACTTTCTTCCAGATTTTCGGTGAAGGTCGTTATCGCGGCATCGAGGAAGTCTATCGTTCGTCGTTGCGGCGTGAACTCAGCCCCTTTGCTCGCCGCTATTGGGACAAGCACATCAAGCGATTCTTCGGTCGTAAGCGATCGTTTTACTTCCGGGGAACGGCAGGCACTTTTGCCCGGCTCATGAATACGTACATCACTAAGGTGGCTCGAGTCCGCCCATGGGTGGAGAAGATTCTCAACGCCGAATCTCTTAGTGAACAGCGAGAAATTTACGAAAAGCACCTCAAGGAACAGGTCTGGACTCCCTTGCTGCGGTTTCTCCTCAGTCGGGACGCGATGCTTTCGCTGGTGGGCGTCCCGCGAGCCCAGCGACAACAAATCGAGTCCCAGTACGAAGGAGGTGTTGCCCAATACGTGCAAGACTGCGTGGATGCCGTCTTCGGTAAGCTCCCGCTGCGAGACAACTATTTTTGGCGTGTGTACATCACAGGGAGTTATACCCGGGAATGCTGTCCCGAATACCTCAAGGAAGAGAACTTCTACCTGCTAAAGAATGGTTTGGTCGATCGTATCTCGACTCACACCAACACAGTGGAAGGTTTCCTCGTGGAGAACGACGTAACCATCAGCCGCTACGTCCTCCTCGACCACATGGATTGGCTGTCGGGCCGTTTCTTCCCGCTTCTGGAAGCCGAATGGCAGGCCATTTTTGATCGGGCTGCGCCCGGCGCTCGCGCAATCTGGCGGAGTGGTGGTTTGCGGACTGACTTTGTCGATCGCGTTCGGGTTCAGTTGGGCGGGCGTACGGTCGCGTTAGGTGAGCAATTGACGTACCATCGGGAACTCGCCGCCGAATTACACGCCAAGTGCCGCGTTCACACTTATGGAAGTTTCTACATCGCCGATTTGAACGTCCCCTAAACGCGCGATCGTCAGCAACAGACTAAGGGCTGCGTCTGAGCTACTCAAGGAGGTTCATTCATCCCATGGGTCTTTGGACCGATCTGAAAATCCTCTATCGCATGGTCTTTCATCCAGGGCGTGGGCAGGATCATGCCTCGCGGATGGAAAGTTTTTACGCCCCTCAAGCGGCCTACTACGACAGCTTTCGACGGCGACTGCTCAAGGGTCGGGACGACCTTTGGCAGGCCATTGGCGTACCGGAGAACGGACTATGGGTGGATTTGGGGGCCGGCACCGGGGCTAATGCAGAGTATTTTGGCGACAACATTTCTCGTTTGCGGAAGGTCATCCTGGTCGATCTCTCGCCGTCGCTACTTGCCGTAGCCCAAGAGCGAATTAAGAGTCACGGCTGGACAAATGTGGAAACCCAGGTGGCCGACGCTACGGTCTTTCAACCACCGGAGCCTGCCGACGTTGTCACGTTCTCCTATTCTTTGACAATGATTCCGGATTGGTTTGCCGCTATCGACAACGCCTGGCGGATGCTCAAACCCGGGGGGAAGATCGGCGTCGTCGATTTTTACGTCTCCCGCAAGCATCCCGCACCTGGAATGAAACGTCACGGGGCATGTGCCCGACTGTTCTGGACGTTCTGGTTTAACTACGACGACGTTTTTCCATCGCCGGACCACATCCCCTTTCTTCAACGACGGTTCCGGCAGATTCTGCTTGAGGAACGGCGAGCCAAAGTCCCTTATTTGCCGCTAGCTCGGGCACCATACTATTTGTTTGTCGGCGAAAAAACCGAGGAGTCGCCCGCGCCGCCTTATTTTTCTGCATAGCGTGGCATTTTCCTCAACACCAACTCCTCCTTGTGGCGGGACTTGCCGTGAGGGGTGTCTTTACGCTAACGTAATGACTGTTTTCCCAGTCGGCTTGTTCTCTTAATGCTGCTTATTGGTGGATTCGGAGGCGCCATATGTCGCATCAAATCAATCGGGTGGCGTTAACTCTCATGGCCCATCCCGATGATGCTGAATTTTGCTGCGGTGGAACGTTGGCTCGCTTGCGGGAACTCGGTTGGGAGGTCCACATCGCAAGCCTTGCCCCTGGTGATTGCGGCACCATGGTGGAAAACCGCTGGGATATTTCAAGCCGCCGAACGCGAGAAGCTGCCGCCGCAGCCCGTGTTATCGGAGCGACGTATCATTGCCTCGACGAACGCGATGGATTCATCGTCTATGATAAGCCGACAATTCAAAAGGTAGTCGATCTATTCCGCCGAATTGCCCCGGGGCTGGTATTCACGCACGCCTTACGCGACTACATGATGGACCACGAAATGGCAGCGATCCTCGCCCGGGCCGCCAGTTTTCTCCATGGAGCGCCCAATGCGTCCGCTTTTCCTCTCAAAGAGAATACTGGGGTACCGTACCTATATTACTGTGATCCGCCAGAGGGTTTGGACCCATATGGGCACGCCATTGAACCGACAACGTACGTTGACATTTCGGCATATCTCGATAAGAAGGCGGAAATGCTCGCCTGTCATGAAAGTCAAAGGGAGTGGCTCCGCGAATATCACGGGATGGATGAATACCTTGAGTCCATGCGCCGCTTGGCCCGATGGCGGGGACAGCAAATAGGGGTAGCCGCCGCTGAAGCATTCGTTCAGCATCGAGGTCACGCATACCCCAGAAATGATCTCCTCGCGGAGCTTTTCCCACGGGGAAGCTAGGACTTGGAAAACGATTTGGCCGCTCGTGTGACATAACAAAAGAATTGATAACAGAGGCAAACAGCCTCCTGTGGTTCGTATCGAAGTTTCACAATCGTTGGGTGGGTTCCTGAGAGAGTGGTGAGGTGATGGCCATGGCGAAAAAACAATCGAAAGCAAAAGCGACCAGTGGGGCAAAACGGCCGCTCACCGCGAGAGAAAAACAAGTCGTTCGCCTGATTAGCTTGGGGTGTTCCGTCAAGGAAGCAGCCGCTATCTTGAAATTGGCTCCGAGCACAGTTGACAATCACAAAGCCAACGCCATGAAAAAGCTCGGCGTCAACAAATTGCCGCTGGTAACCCGGATGGCCATCAAATTGCGCATCAGTCCCCTCAATGACCGTCTGACACCGCTCGAGAAAAAGCGGAGTGGACGGAAAGCGGACGGGTGGAACTAACCTGGTCACCTCATTCTCGATCAGTGAACGGCTAACTCGTGCTCACTTTTGAGGGGAGGGAGACTCGCGCACCGCACCCCCCAAGCCTTGCGTCTGCGGAACCGTAGCGGGGGACGGATTGGTTTCCGAAGCACGTTTGTGACGCAGAACAACCCGAATGCGGTAGAGATCTCCTGGACCTGAGGTGGGCGGCGTCACACTTCGCCGCATGCTCATTGCTGCACCCGCTTCTTGGCGCCGGACTTCACCTATGGCCGCCTGCCCTTCGTCTACCGGTTTCGCCTGAGAGGCAGCCCCAGCCGCCAAAGGCGGCGAGGGAGCCGCAGCCTTTGGCATAGAAGGCAAAGCACGTGCCCCCGCTGTTCCAAAGCCTTCAGGGCGTCCCACTTTTGCCGCAATTCGATCCGAACCCGGATAACGGCCTTCTTCAAGGATCCCGGACAACTCCTGAGGAATCATGATGTTGCGGATCTGGCCGGGCTGCGCACCCAGCTCCGCAAGAACACCTTGGACCTGAGCCAATGTGGCCGAAAACTCGATGACGGCCTCTTCAAACTCCTCGCTCTCCCTAAATGCGACTTGGACGTCTGGTCGGGCATCTTGCCGGTCACCGCCGCCACCTGTACCCTGCTGTTCGCGGTGATCTTCCCGATTGGCAGCAAATTCCCAAGCTGCATCCAGCGCCGCCTCTTCCGGGATTGCTTGATGCTTGCGTATGACACGCCCGACAAGCGTCTGTAATGACGCCTTCTCGGTGACCTCGCAGACAATCTCATACGGCGCCACTCGGGAATCGACAGGCGACATGCCACCCATTTCGCGTGCTGCCGATTGATAGCCCAGCATCGGTACCATTCGTTCAATAATGACCTGTGGTGCCTCCTCAGCAGGGGCTTGCTGGCGGTCAGCCTGGGCCGTTCCGCTACCTATCGCCGTCGCATCCGCCTCCAGGGCTGACTCGGCAGGACCCGCCATCCTAGGACGCCCTATTGACTCTCGTGAAGGAGATTCCGGCATTCCCCTCAAACGTCCTGACGGGGCCGCACGGAACTCGCCAACTCCCGGTTCCCTCTGCTTTTCAGCCGCCAAATCCTTCTGCACATTATCCCGCCGGGCCACCTCCACCTGATCGCCCCGCCGTTCCAATTGCGGCGAAATCAAGGCAATAGCAATTCCAATGGAAGCCGCAACCAGGGCCCAACCGAGATTCCTAGGCCGAATCAATCGTTTCAAAAACCTCACCGGCGACCGGTCACTCGATTCAGCCGACGGCACCACGGGTGTTCGCTCAGCTTGGCCCGAACCCTGTCGCTTGGCGCGACGCTCCTCAGCTAGGGCAATCACCGACCGGCTCAAATCCCGCGGGATAGGAAAGCGAGGGAGCTGCCGAATCAATTCTCGCTGAGCGCGGAGTTCCTCCACCAACTGCCTGGCAGCCGAATCGCTTGCCAGAAGTTTCTCGACAATTTGCCTTTCCTGGGGGGATAATTCCCCGTCCAGATAGGCACTCAGTCGTTCATTGTCGAGCCAAGCCGTCATCGGAGGTATTCCTAATCTTTCTGCATAGCGCTCGCACGGACGATTTTCCCGCAAATGTTTTTCGGGCCCTCACAAAAAAGCATCGTCATAATGTCCTCGCAGACCTATCGGAGGAATGCCCAGAGGAACCCGCTGTATACGACGGTTTTTCTTCGCTTTTGACCAAATAACCCGAAACCCGGTTATTTGACGTCCTCATGCCATAATGAAGTTCCACATAAATTTCGGAAAAAACTTCTCAACTTTTGATGTCCCGATTCAAACGCGTGGAAATCCAATCGGTAACGGGCATCCGTTAATGGTTGTCCACGGAAACCTAACGGATTCTTGCCGCCCGCTGCTGGAGCCGGCACAAAATCGATGTCTAAGGGATACAATCAATCGCCAGACACCATGAATGATCAGTAACTCCATCATAATAAGTCATATTCTGAGCTTTTCAATCTTTCTCGCAATTCCAACCTGGCCCGGTGAAGTCGGCTGCGGACGGTGCCAATTGGGATGGCCAAAATCTGGGCAATCTCTTCGTAGCTATAGCCGTCCAGGTCACGCAAGATGAGAACAGCGCGGTGGTCTTCGCTCAGCGTAGCGATGGCCTGGCGGACCTTTCGTGCTCGTTCTTCTTGCTCAACCTGAAGCACCGGCGAGCACCCGGGATCGGCACTTTCGTGGCCTGTTTCGGCGTACAGCCGATCCATGGACTGGACCGGTTTTCTCCTTCGGTGATACGTCGCGGCAATATTGAAGGCGATCCGATAAAGCCAGGTATAAAACGCGCTCTCACCCTGAAACGACTTCAGGTTCAAATAGGCGTGGATAAACGCCTCTTGAACCACATCCATGGTTTCATCTGCGTCGCCTACAAAATGAAGCATGGTGTCGTACAATCGGTCCTGGTACTTTTCGACCAGCCTTCCGAATGCAACGGGCGAACCGCAGAGAACCTCTTGTATGAGAGCCGAATCCTCTTTCACTGTTTGCTCAACCGCTCACCACCGTAAGCCCTGCCGTCAACGCCGCAATTGCCCAACTTCTCGTGAGACTCTGCAGCCCCTGTCACCCCTCAAGTCTCATCATGAGGTTATCAGGGCATATTGTCAAACGGTGGTCTACTGCCACTCCGATTCGCTTTCGCCAATAGACTACGCGGCAACTGGATGGACTTTTTTCTCTGGGCGTCTCATTTCCGGTGCTTCTTGGCACTTCGTATCTTCTGGCCCTCCGAGGATTGGGGCTGCCGCCGCGCTTGGACCGCCACCGTTTATCTCCGAGTACGCTGAGGAGCCGTTGCTGGGTCGGACAATTTCGATTTGGGCCTTTTTCCCCATTCGGTAAATGATGCCGCGCCAAATAATCTGACGTCGCAAGCCTCCGTTCAAGCTCGCTAGGAGGCCTATCAATTGAATGGCGGGACTGAGTACTCGATCGTACCAAAAAACCCGTCGAAAACTTGCCTCACCGGCCAAACGGGGAAAATAAGTTCTCACTGCAGCCACCCGCAGCTCCGCCCGCGCCCAGTGAAGCGCATACGATACGGCAGCCACAATCGCCGAGGTCCATCGGACCAAAGTGTCAGGTACCATGATGAGTGTGACAATCGCCAGCCAAAACACAACCGTGCCCAGATACCCGACCACTAGGTCCGTGAACCACCAAAGGGGGAGAACCCGTCGCAAGAGAAAGAACTGCCGGGAGGCAAATTCAAACACGGCCTTGAGGTCCGGCTGGCACGATGTGGCAACCAGACATGCCGGCTCGTATTCCACATGCCGGCCACATTTGAGGAGCCGATCTGCAGCCACCAGGTCGTCACAGATCCTGCCCCGCCATGCCCCCCGGATGTCAAGCTCCTCAAAAACTTCTTTTCGGATTGCCCAAGATCCTCCCCATACGAGATTCGGGGTATTCCGGCTCATGAGCATCGCATATGCCCCGTTCAAGGCACACACAACGGCTTCGTGGAAGGCCCCAGTCTTGGGAATAAACCACCGGTAGCCCGTCACCGCGGAGACCTTTGGGTCGCCCAGCCGCGTCAGCATAGCGGTCAACCAGTGCTCCGACGGGGCTGCGTCTGAATCAGCGAAAACAAGGTACTCTACTTCCGAAGGAATCTTTTCCGTTGCAACACGAAGATTGTGAATTTTTTGCGCCTCACCGTCGGCCAAACCGGCTGTAACAAGCTCGGCAGGCACATTCGGGTACTCTTCG
>JAKPII010000199.1 GCA_029549885.1 Planctomycetota bacterium | reverse complement strand
TGGTCTGTGCAGTTGTGACAATCGTGCATGTTTTTCTCCCAAAGAAACGATTCGCCTAGGCATGACCTTTCTATCAGGGGCTATCCCATAATCTCCCCTCGCCCGTTCGGCGGGAGAGGGGTCGGGGGTGAGGGTGCCCCCAATCGCTGCCGGTTTTCTCGATCGATTCCGACAATCGCTTACCCTCACCCCAACCCTCTCCCAGAGGGAGAGGGAGACTTTTGGGGATAGACTCGTAGTAGAAATCCAGCTTAACCTCGATCAGTTCGAGCGACAACGAATCCATCCCGGTCACAATTAGCGCGAGCGGCCTGAGGCGCGGATCGCTTCGAGATGCTGACTAAGCCTCTGGGCCACGTCGGGATGTTCGAGCAGGAGGTTGTGTTGTTCCCCTACGTCGTCCTTGAGATTGTATAGTTGCTTTGGCAAGGCATCTTTGGGGACTTTATTCTCAGGCAAGCTCCAGCCGCCTGAGCCACGGCATTCGAGGAGTTTCCAATCTCCTTCGCGAATGGCAAAAAAGCCCGCGATCGAGTGCATCACAATTGGCGCACGCTGGAAGGGCGCATTGGGGTTTTCGAGCAAATCGAGAAAACTAAAACTGTCTTCTCCTGCGTCATCTGGAAGCGGCGAGGACACAAGTTCGGCAAACGTGGCAAGGCAATCGGTGAGGCAAATCGGCTGATGGCAGACACTCTTAGGGGGAACATGACCTGGCCAGCGGACAAGAAACGGTACGCGGTGGCCTCCTTCCCAAATGTCCGACTTTTGTCCACGAAAATGGTAGTTGGTGGCATGCTGATATTTTTGAAAGAACGGGCGAATGGTCATCGTGGAACCATTATCGCTGGTGAAGATGACCAGTGTGTTATCACGTATCCCTAAATCCTCAATCGTCTTCACAAGCTGGCCCACGACGTGATCCACTTGAACGACAAAGTCTCCGTAACTACCGGCTTGACTCTTTCCTTGGAACTCCGGCAACGGTAACACAGGCGTGTGCGGGGCCGTCAGGGCGAAGTAAAGGAAAAGAGGTTGCTTGGGCGCTTTCTTGTGTGTCTTACTGAGCCAGCCCATGGCTCTTTCTGTCAGAACGGAGAGGACCTGATCGTGCTCAAAATCGGGCGATTTCTTGCCAGGGCGCCAGTTCATCGGAAACTCTTGCCCTTTCGTGTCTTCCTGCGGGATGGCAGTAACGCGGTCATTTTCGATGTAGCAGTAGGGCGCCATGTCGAGAGAAGCAGCGATCCCAAAGAAATAATCAAAACCGACCGTTAGCGGTCCTTCTGTGATAGGACGCGTGTAATCTACGCCCGGATCGTCGGTCGTAAAATCCTTATCGGTGACAGGAGTCCCCTGGGCCGATTGCCAGCCAAGCCCCAAATGCCATTTACCGACCGCTGCCGTCGCGTATCCGTGCGATTTTAAGAGCGACGCCAAGGTCATGCGGTTCGGTTCGAGCAAAGGTCGATCAAAGCCGTACAAGACTCCGGATTGAAGTCGCGTTCGCCATGAATATCTCCCCGTCAATAGCCCATATCGGGTCGGCGTGCACACCGAGGAAGGCGTGTGGGCGTCGGTGAAAATCATGCCCTCCTGCGCCAGTTGATCCAAGTTCGGTGTCTGAATCTTAGAGTCCGGATTCAAACAGGAGAGATCACCGTAGCCCAAATCGTCTGCCAAAATAAGGACAATATGAGGCAAATTGCCCTGCTCGGCTTGGAAGTCACTCGCCCCGGCGGGAAGAGCAAAGATTGTGACCAAAAGGACAATGGCACTCAAAACGTGGAATCGTGGGCGCAGCATTTTCGGCCTCCTCTAGCTAGTTTGCTCTTGCCCAAATCAATCGTTTGCGAATAACGCGGCTAGTCCTTTCCCTGGGTGAGGCATTCGCTCCTACAGTAGGAAATCCAAGGACATTTCCTACAGGCCGAATCGCCATTTTACAATCGGAGACCGGCAGGAACAAACGTATCGAATCCCGCCCAGCTTAGGAAGCACCCCTCAAGAACTGGACTTCTGCTCGACCGCAACAAACGGCACCGCCGGTAGCCATCCTACGAAATACCGAACCGTTTGCGTGCTCGCGGCTACGAGCCCTCGGCGTTGGGTTTCGCCATAGACTGCGAAGACAAGATTGCCCTTTGTCCCCGGTTTGATTTTGTCCTTATCCACTGAAAGGATCAACTTGGCTCCGCCACCATCTCGCTCCAGACTGACGACTGCAAACCCTTCTGGGGCATCGGTGAGTTCCAATTTTAGGCTAGCCGCGGAACTCCCGATCCAGATCCAGGGAAGACGAATCTCGGCCTTGTCCGCAATCGGGATTCTGATGGCCTTCTCCGGCGGCAATACCCAGGCGATGCCATACCGGGAGCGGCCTGTCACATTGATCGCCCACGTTCCGGCAGGCACCAGGTGGTGATAATAAAAGGCCTGCATCATATCGTCCGCAGCAACCGCCGTTCTGACTACCTCCTGATTGCCGATCCTGGCGCGCCCAACCAACGAGACAGGCAAAATCCCGGTGCTCAGCGAATTGGGAATAGTAACCGTGATGGTTGCATGGTCCTGGCCCGCGGGTATCCAATTGCCACTGAGCCGCATCCCCTCCGGGGCACCTGAGAGCTCCAGCCAAATGTCCCCCTCAAAGCCATCTCTTCTCACGGCATAAACATGCACGGGAACGATACTTCCCGGAGCGGCATTAACCATGGAAGGAACCACCCGAAGATCGAAATCGGGGCGGGGCAGACTGATGCGGAGACGATAGCCAAATTCCGGTCCACCTTGATGCTGCCCATCGGTCAACTCAATAAAGTACTTGCCATCTTTAGGAAGCTTGACCTGGACGAATGAATCGGCGTAATGGGTGAGCAGTCCGGCGCTCTTGTCTTCCGTATCATCGTTGACAGCTACACCCTGCCCATTCTCGTCGATAATGCGGAGGATCGAATCCACCGGTGAATAGAGACGCCGGGCAAGGACTTCAGCCACGATGTTTTGGCCAGCGCGCCCTTCGATTACGAAAACGTCGCGATCGTCGGGTTTGTCAATATGTCCGTTGACCACCACGCCCGTAGTCAGTTTTTGGGCATCAGCGTGCCCGTCATTGGGCTCTTGCTCCAAAACTTCAGGCCATTGGCCCACGGCGAAAGACACCGAGCGAGGCATCGCTGCCCATTGGGGAAGAAGAATTTGTCTTATGCCGGGATCGCCCTTGAGCGGCGCAAGTGTCCACTCCCGCTGAGGCAGGTTCCACCCGTTCAGAGTGACTTGACATTTCTCCCCTAAACGGCCCCCGAGTGGGAAAATACTGGTGACAAAGGGAATCTCTCCCACAACAATCCGGTACACAAAATCCTGACGGCCACGATAGATGGCATCTTTGATTTCAATGATGTAATCCCCATCTCGTGGGACCTCAAACCTCAGTGCCGGATCGGGATGGAACCAAAAATCATCGACATAGGCCACTTCCCGACCGGAATCATCGAGCACACGGAGGGTCGCCTGAAACCATCCCGGCACACCGTCGGCAAGATAGGGGATTAACTCGCGAGCGGCCACGGCCACCACAAGATGTTGCCCCTTTTTCGCCGAGATTTGAAACCGATCCACGTCACCGGACATGATCTGACCATTGAGAACGACCGGCAAGCCCTCTGTAACCGTGTGCACCTGGCCATGATCGTTCGGCTCGTTCTCAAGGACTTCCTGCCACGGGGTTACCTGAAACCGCAGCGGTTCAGACACGCCTGTTCGGGTGCGAAGCCGAATGAGATACAGCCCCGGCTCGGTGTCTTTCGGAAGGACGATGTGAATGGTTGCCCGTTCGGCAATTTGCGGTGCCGGCTGCCGCTTGGGATCATTGCGGTTTTTTCGGAATTCATCAAGTTCCTTGAGCATCTCCTCCGTAATCCCCGCCTCGGCAGCAAACTTCACAAAGAGCTCCCGGTATTGTCCTACAGATAATCGCCGACGTCGCATCTCTTCGCGGACCCGGGCTTGGATGTCCTTAAGCTTCTCCGAAAGATCGTTGACCTGTTTTTGTGTCAGCGGCTTGGACAGCTTGACAAAAGTTCCCCGGGGTACCCCGCTTTCCATTGAACCGAGTGGGTCAAGGCGGGAAATGAGGACTTCCGAAATCCCGTCGAGATACTGCCCACCAATGGTGACATCAAACTCGGTCCCGGCCTGCCCCCCGGCAGGATAAACGTACCCCACATGGGGCAATCGCATGCTGCTTGGAACCTGTTGCCCCTGAACTGGCGTCCAAAAACTCCAAAAGGCGACCAAAATGCCCAACGAAAGAAGAGTCTGATGTCGTTTCATCCGAGACATGATCGCACCTAATCAACGAAAACACGATTTTTTCCGGCACTCGTCCCTACGCGCCGGATTCCAACCCACTATTGACCGCACTTCACCCAACGGATCGGATTGCTCGATGGGTTAAACTGTTAAACTGTCATAATCTCTTTAAGCAACCCGGCCGAGGGAGCACCTTCTTCCGGTGTTGGCACAATCCGTACCATCTGGCCCTGGGGATGTCGAACCGTTGTTGCCGGATCGATTCCCAGCAACGTGTAGATGCTCCCGATCAGATCCGTCGGATAAACAGGCCGCTCGACGACCTCGGAACCCGTCTTATCGGTTGCCCCGACCACCTGCCCACCCTTGAAGCCTCCGCCAGCCACGAGGACGGAAAAGGCCTTGCCATAGTGATGCCGTCCTCCGTTCCAGGGCGGTTCCCAGGCGATCTTGGGGGTCCGTCCAAACTCGCCACAACACCAAATCAAGGTGCTTTCCAACAGCCCCCGATCTGCCAAATCTTGGATCAGCGTTGCCAGCCCGCGGTCGAGATCGGGTAGCTTGCGGCGCATCGCTTGGAAGTGTTCTTTATGCGTATCCCAACCTTTGGAATTAATGGTGACATAACGGACGCCACGCTCGACTAAGCGGCGTGCCACCAAGCAGGATTGGCCAAATGTCGTTGTCCCGTACTTTTGCCTGAGCTCTTGCGGTTCTTCACTCGGGTCAAACGCCTTACCGCTCGAACCCAAAATGAGATCATAGGCCTGCTCTTCCGCTTGCTTTAGCTCTTGAATCTGGGGGTGATCGCTGACCGTCTGCCGCAAGATATCGAGTTTCGCCAAGAGCTCGCGCCGTTCCCGTTGACGGCTCTGTGTCATGCCAGGGGCCACGATCCCCTCTACCGTGAACGGAGTTTTCGAGGGATCGCCTCCGGTCGCAAAAGGCTTATATTTCGGGCCAAGGAACCCGGCCTCCGAAAACCGACCTTGCGGTTCCGTAAGGACGATATAAGGCGGAATAAGGCTTTGATATTCGGGTGGTTGTCCCTTGAAGTAACTGACGACCGCTCCAACCGCCGGGGCAACGATGCGGTCGCCCGGCATGCGGCCAGTCTGCACCAAATAGGCCGCCGTCTCATGGGCATTAACGCCGTGGGTCATCCCCCGGATCAGACTGTACTTGTCGGCAACCTTTGCCAATTCCGTGAGGAGTTCATTGATCCGGATGCCTGGCACGTTCGTCGAGATAGGGTTCGTGAAGGGACCCGTGTAATCGTTCCCCGCATCGGGCTTGGGGTCAAACGTGTCGAGATGCGATGGGCCGCCCCACAGCCAGATTTGAATCACCGCTTTGGCCTTGCCGGGTTTATCCGCGGGAAGGAGCGGATCAAACGCCCATGCTGATGGTGACGTGAAACCCCGATGGCCTAGATACAGTCCCAAAACGCCGAACAGACCCCGTGCCAGGAGGGTCCGCCGGGTCAGCTTCTCGCGAGGTCCAGCCTGATCTGCTGGGTTGAGGATTACATGGGCGAGTCGAAAGTCGCTCATACACCGCCTCCGTATTTAGTGGCGATAAAGGAATTCAGAACTATTGATTAAGGCCCAGACAAGGTCCACCCCCGCCTGGCGGGAAAGACTGCGCTGGGCCTTCGCCGTCTCCGCAATGACGGCCAACTCCTTTTCCGTTGGGTATCGTGAGAGAACCGTCAGGTACAGACGCGTAACCTTGGCCCGCGGATTTCCCGAAGATGCAAAGAACCACTCCAAACCTCGACCGTCTTCAATTTTTCGGGCAATATGACTGGAATTGAGCAAGTGTAACCGCTGTCCTGCTGTGATCCGGTTATTTCGTTCGGACTCCAGCCCGTTATCCCGCGGCGGTCGCCCAAACATTTCCAAAAACGCGCTGGTAATGCTCGCATCACCCAGACGAACGGCCCTTTCCCCTTGGGGGACCACGGTATAGGGTTCCGGCACCATGCTCCAGTAGTCCTCACTTGTGCCCGTGATTTGACAAATGGCGTCGATGAGCACCTCGGCTTCCAGCCGCCGCAAGGGGTAGCAGGCAAAATAGGTGTCTCTCTCGGGATGTTGGCTGCGAGGAACGCACGACAGTTGGTAGGTGTTGGAATTGAGGATCAAACGATAAATATGCTTGAGGTCCCATTTCGACTGGACCAATTCCGATTCTAGGTAGGACAACAATTCGGGAACAACAGGAGGATTATCCGTTCGAATGTCATCTGGCTCGTGGATAATACCCCTGCCAAAAAGCCAATACCAAATACGGTTGACGATGTTTTTTGCAAACCACGGGTTTTTGGGCGAGACGAGCCACTCAGCGAAAACCTTCCGTGGGTCTCGGTCAGCCGGTAGCTTGATCTTCACACCGTCGGGGAAAACGGCCTCCTGGGGTGGTGGGTCACCGCTTTCTGTGGCATGGAAGGGATCCCACGTGACAATTTCTTCTTTCCATTCCAGCGTGGGCTTGAAACTGATTTGGGAAAAGAAGGCCGCCATCCCTTCAAGCCGCTCCGGCGGCCACTTTTCCGCGCGCTCTCCCATAAACGTCAAAGCCACGGCCTGGGCTATGCCCTTGGGAGAACGATCCTGTGTCGCCCGATAAAAGTTCACTGCCCCTACCCGAAAATTGCTCCCGCTGGAGGTGAGCAACTCCATGGCGAACTGGTCGTAAGGCTTATTTGTTGCCAAGGCCGACCACAACCAGCGATTGTAGGCCTGAACGGCATTGGGCCAGAGGTTAATGGGAAATTCCGCCTTGATCCGGAGAATATCCCCCCACCTCATGGTCCAGTAGTCTGCGTACTCCGGACGATCGAGCAACTCTTCGATCAGACGCTGCCGTTTGTTGCGCGAAGTGTCGTCAATGAATCGCTGGGCCTCCTCGGCCGTGGGCAAGGTTCCAATAACATCCAGATACACTCGGCGAACAAAAACCCCGTCGGAACAGATCTGCGCCGGCTGGATGCCCAAAGACTTCCACTTTTTCGCCAAAATCTCGTCAATGCGATTATTGACCGTAAAAGGTTGGCCACTATCAAAAGGCTCAATCGCCTCCTCTCCCCGAGCCAAAAGCGCCGGCACAAGGAGAAGGAGCGTTACGCTCAATATGCGCAAGACCAATGGTTGGAATGTTTTCATGAGATTCACAAAACGTTGATTGCAAAAAACAAGGCTGGCACATCACCGACGAGAGGCGACCTTCACCTCAAAAGAATAATGTCACGCGGGGCCAAAAAGGCACGCTTTCTTGTCAGAAATCCCCGATGGTCCCCGCGCCGGTCGGGGGTCTCTTGAATTTGACGCTGATCAGGCAACGAAGAGCCCGACATGCTGGCCTAGCCGGAGCCTGTCCAAGAGGCCATAAGAAAACTCTGGACCTCTCGTCGTTTCCCCGAGCCCCTGTCGTGCTAGAGATTACGCCAGCTCGGGTGGCCGTTCTTTGCCGGAGACGAGATTCTTAATGACCTCGACGCAGTCATCGACTTTAATTCGCCACTGTCGGAGGGAATCGCGATCCCGCACTGTTACGGTATTGTCTGCCAATGTCTGGCTGTCAACAGTGATGCAAAATGGCGTACCGACCTCATCTTGCCTGCGATACCGCCTCCCCACAGCCCCCTTCTCGTCATAGAAGCAATTCACGTGGGGCTTAAGGGCAGCATAGATGCTTTGGGCAATTTCGGGCATGCCATCTTTTTTCACGAGTGGAAAGACCGCCACTTTGGTCGGTGCCAAACGAGGATGGAGCCTTAACACCACCCTTTTTGTGGGGTTCCCCTTCTCGTCGGGCACCGTATCCTCAGCATACGCCTCACAGAGGAACGCAAGCGCCGCGCGGTCTGCCCCGGCCGACGGTTCAATGACATGGGGAATAAATCGCTCCCTAGTCTCTTCGTCAAAATAGGTAAGATCTCGACCACTCCCCCGATACTTGGGCTGACCATTGGCGTCAAGTTCGACTACCAGCTCGTTTCCCTTGCGAATCAGTTTGCCTTCCATGTGGCTGCGGAGGTCGAAATCGCCACGATGGGCAATTCCTTCCAATTCGCCGAAATCACCTGGGGCCAGAAAGGGAAACGCATATTCAACATCGGCAGTGCCGCACGAATAGTGGCTCAATTCTTCCGGGCTGTGGTCCCGCAGGCGGAGGCGCTCCCCGGCCAACCCCAGGTCGAGATACCATTGATACCGCCGCTTCCGCCAATACTCGTACCACGCTCGAGAGGTCTCCGGTCGGCAGAAGAACTCGATCTCCATTTGCTCAAATTCTCGGGAGCGAAAAGTAAAGTATCGAGGCGTGATTTCATTGCGGAAACTTTTCCCAATTTGGGCAATTCCAAACGGGATCTTTACTCTCGTACTGTCAAGCACGTTTTTGAAATTAACAAAAATCCCTTGAGCGGTCTCTGGGCGAAGGAATGCGGCATTTTCTTCACCGCTAAGCGCGCCCACATACGTCTTAAACATGAGATTGAATTCCCGCGGCGGAGTCAGCGTGCCCAATGTCTTCGCATCAGGGGCCAGCACAAGCGAGAGGTCCTCCACCGTTGTCAGGGACACGATGGGTGATTCCCAGACAAGCTCCTCGGAGTCCTTGGGACGCAACCCAAAGTATTTCAGGGCCTTATGTTCGGTCTCGGCGAGGGCCTCATCGCCCACGGCCTCCGTGGCGACAAAGATCCGTTGCCCCTTGTACGAAACCCAGCGTCCCTGAACCTGATCGTAACGGTACCGTTTCTTGGTCTCCCGACAGTCAACCATGTAGTCGTGGAAGAGGTCATAATGACCAGAACACTTCCACACTTGAGGATGCATGATAATCGTCGAGTCGAGCCCCACCATTTGATAGGGAGATGGCGCCCCCAGCGGAGTGATTAACTCATTGTGCGAGAGGACGTTGTCCCACCACCAGGCCTCACGGATATTCCGTTTGAGTTCCACTCCCAAAGGGCCGTAATCCCAAAATCCGTTGAGGCCACCATAAATCTCGCTCGATTGGAAGAGAAAGCCTCGCCTCTTGCAAAGGGCAACAAGGGTCTCCATCTGCATGACTAAACGGCTCCTGGGATATACCTCTCGTGAGACTTCGGTTGCTTGGTTGGCGTTAACGTCTTCCGAGAATTTCTTGGTCGGTTACAACGACCAATCGATTGCGGGAGCGGCTCAACCCCAATCACGCGATTCTAGGCTTCGCGCATGGTAGCAAGTTGTGCTAAGATGGCGAAACGTCTAGTTTACTCGCTAGTGTCCGAACCGTCCACGAGACCCATCCTCTGGAGGCCGGTTTGGGGGGGTCACTGCGGCCCCGTTGCCGTGCAGGGAAAGACGTGCGAAATATGTTTTGAGGGTTCCGCATGATACGGAGTTACGGGGGCATGCGCCATTAGAAAGCGAGAGCCCCGTAAAAAGGGTGTAACCGAGCTGATCATCTTTTCTCGAGGGTTCCTTTTTTGGTGATTATCGCGGCCCTGGATTTGGTACAATGGACAAGGAGCCTATCCCAAATTTCCCTCTCCCTCTGGGAGAGGGTTGGGGTGAGGGCAAGCAATCGTCGGAATCGATCGAGAAGACCAATAGCGATTTGAGCCACCCTCACCCCCGGCCGCTCTCCCGCCGAACGGGCGAGGGGAGGTTGTGGAATAGGCTCTAAGGCACCCGATGACGGCATCCGTAGCTGGACGATGGCTTTTCCTGGGAAAGACGGATGAACAAAGACAACAATCCCCGCAAATCCCCGTCAGGTCCCGATCCGCCGGTGATGCGGGAAACGGCGCCGAATGGCTCCCTTGACGGCGAGTCGATGCTGGGGCGCATTTGGCTCGATGGCGGGGTGCTCGCCTGCGCCTGCCCAGACTGCGGGGCCCCAATGTCGATTCGGCTTTGGCTCAAATTGGCCGACTGCTGGCGGTGCGGGGCCAGCGTCGAGCTCACGGAGGAGCAAGAGGCGGAGGCCATTCGGCTCCTCCAAAATTGGGAACACGAACTCGCTCGTCGGGCGGCGGAGGCCGCGGCCAAGATCTCTCCCCGGGCCTTAGACCTTCTCCCCGGGACAACACATCGCGAGCGGGCCCTAGCCGAACAAGCTCCATCCCCTCGTTGGGCGTTCGAAGTTCCGGCATCACCCACCGAGTCCTTCCGAACACTCGATCGGCGAGAAATGATTCGCCAGGAGCGGGTGCCCCGGCGACATAAGGGCTTGCTTGCCGTTGCTTGGGAGGATGCACCAGCCTGGCTAATCAGCTTCGTCTTTCATCTGGTCCTTATGCTACTGTTGGGGATGCTCACCGCGCCCGGGCGGCTCCCCCCACCCGCGATCACCCTTTCGACGTCGATCAACTATCGGGACACACCAGGTGAGGAAGGCACGTTGCGGGAAAGAGCGGAGAAGCCTTTCGAATTCGAGGAAGGCGGCTTGGTGATTGACGCAGACGACAATGTTCGAGACAGACTTGGCATCCTCAGTAATCTTGTTCCGGAAGCCACAAGTGAGTCCGTTCGGCCTTCATTACCGCTTGCAGCCTTCGCCCCGGAGACACTGACGGTCTCTCCCCCTTTGCCAGAAGGAACCCTTTTTGCAGGGCGTGATCCCTCGGTGCGTGCACGCCTTCTAGCAGAATTTGGCGGGACCAATGAAACCGAGGCCGCTGTGGCGCGGGGATTACGTTGGCTTGCCAGATACCAAAACCGGGATGGCAGTTGGTCCCTCGATGCCTTTCATTTGGCACCCGGGGCTGTAGGAGACGAAGATGGTCAAGGTCGTCAAGCAGATGTGGCAGGGACGGCTTTGGCGCTTCTGCCATTTTTAGGGGCCGGGCAAACCCATCTCAGCGGGGAATACCGGCAGGTTGTTCTTAAAGGTCTTAACTGGCTCATCCAGCAACAGAAACCGGACGGTGATCTGCGAGGAAATGGCATCGGCGATATGTATGCCCACGGCCAAGCCGCCATCGTGTTGTGCGAGGCCTATGCCATGACGCGAGATTTCCAACTCCGCGAGCCGGCGCAAAAGGCCCTGGATTTTATCATCCGGGCCCAACATCCCGCTGGGGGTTGGCGCTATGAACCCGGCCAGGCAGGCGACACGAGTATCTTGGGCTGGCAATTGATGGCCCTGCGGAGCGGGAAAATGGCGTACCTCAGCGTCCCAAATACCGCGTTCTATAAGGCGGCAAATTACCTGGATAGTGCGCAAACCGACCAATACGGGGGCCGATATGGTTATCTTCCGGGTCACGCTGCCACGCCAACAATGACGGCCGAGGCCCTGCTTTGCCGACAATACCTGGGTTGGCCGAGGGAACACCGTGGCATGAAGGCTGGGGCCTACTACCTCCTCGAAAACCTACCCTCGGCTAAGAAATTGGACTCCTCTCAGCCGTGGTTTTATTACATCTACTACGCCACCCAGGTGATGCGCAACATGGGCGGGACGTTTTGGCAGAAATGGAATGACGCCATGAAGGCCACGCTCCTCCCCACGCAACGGAAGACGGGATCACTGGCAGGAAGTTGGGATCCTGTGGAACGTTACGGTCCGCATGGCGGGAGGATCTATGTCACGTCGTTGGCCATTTGCACCCTGGAAGTCTATTACCGGCACATGCCGCTGTACGATTCCGTCCCTGTTATTGCTTCCCTCCCCCACAGTGGGGGACAGGCCGACACAGCTTTGGGCGACAATCCCACGGGAAAAGAGAAGCGCGAAGTTCTCACGCCTTGATGGTTTCCCGGCCACAACAGTACGGAGCTTTCCGGCGACATGGGGCAGGTCTGGAGGCCCGCCCCTATGAAGGTTTGGAATACCCGCACCTGACTAAAAGTGGGTTGGGTCATTTGAGCGCAGCGAAATAATGTTGCCACCGCCAGACCTAATTGCTATAATTCAGTCCAGAAACGTCCGATCCTTGAATAAGCGAATCGTAGCCGGTTATCAGGCCATAGGGTAAGCCTTCATGCTGAACAGACTAGGTATCCCCTGTGCACTACTGGCAGCCGTGATTTGGCTATTTAGCTCGACCTCACGCTGCACGTGCGCATTAACCGGG
>JAKPII010000188.1 GCA_029549885.1 Planctomycetota bacterium | reverse complement strand
ACGATGACAATGGCCACGATGGGGATAGTGGGGTCCTCGACAAGCCAACGCATAAATGGTACTCCACGCAGACTGGACCACTTAAGAGCCCATCCCATAATCTCCCCTCACGCGTTCGGCGGGAGAGGGGTCGGGGATGATGGTACCTCGAATCGTTGCCGGTTTTCTCGATTAATTTCGACGTTCGCTTGCCCTCACCCCAACCCTCTCCCGAAGGGAGAGGGCGACTTTTTGGGATAGCCTCTAAGTCTAAAAGGCGATCTCTCGCTTGCAACTCGTTGTCTTGATCCTACAGTTTTGTCGGAGTTGGGGCAATGAAGAGCACGGAGATTTGTTTTCTGGGCATAAGGTTGAGCTATAAGCGAGAATTCGATGTCGTTTAGCCAAGCCATTTGAAGTCTTCCAAACCTTTAGCAAGCGCCGTGATTTTACGGCTAATTGGTTGCCGCTGGGGTTACCGCCGGATATAGTGAAAAGGTAATCGAAGTTTATATTGGCTTGATAGCCGCAGACAAGGTGCCAAGTTCTTTTTCCCGTTTCTGGGGAGACTGGTCAATACCGTGTTAATCCTTTTGACGAATGACGACGGGATTTATTCGCCGGGCTTGATCGCCCTTTACGAGGCACTGCAAGAGTTAGGCGAGGTCTGTGTAGTTGCACCGGCCACTGAGCAAAGCGGTGTGGGCCATTCCATCAGCTATTTGCGGCCGTTGATTCTGAAACAGGTATTCCACGGTGACCAGCATTTTGGTTTCGCCGTCGATGGAAGCCCGGCGGATTGTGTCAAATTAGGGGTTAGCGAGCTTTGTCCCCGTCGTCCTGATCTTGTCGTCAGCGGTATCAATATGGGCCTCAATGCGGGGATCGCCGTGCTTTATTCTGGAACAGTGGCAGCTGCTATCGAAGGGGCCTTTTTCGGCATCTTGAGCGTGGCCGTATCCTTGCAGTTTGATGACAATCCGCAGTTTTCGCGGGCTGCCCGGCTGGCGGTACAGATTATTCAACAAATCCTTAAACAGCGGTCGGATGAGGTGCGGCTTTTCAATCTCAATATTCCTACTAAGGCCGTCATGGACGAGTCGCCCAAGGTGCGCGTTGTTTCCATGGATATTCGCCAGTATGGGGAGAAATACGAAAAGCGCGTCGATCCTTGGGGAAGAACCTATTATTGGGCGACGGGGGAACCGAGTCCCACGCCTGAGGACAGAGCGACCGATTTGTCGGTTCTGGCACGAGGAGAGATCGCCCTTACACCGCTTCACTATGATCTGACAGCGAAGAGCGTGCTTTCCAAGATATCAGAGTGGGAATTCCCAATTCGTGCTGAGGACGTGGGATCAAACGTACCGGGCATTCCCGCATCGGTGGTTGTGCGAACGACGCATCGTTTGCAATCGGTGATACCGTCAAAGGACCAGTGAGGATTCACAGGTACAGGAGATCGCCATGGCTCGATGTCATCGTAATCGCCTGTTTTTCGGCGCTCTCGCCGTTATGGTTGTCTTGATGCCGTTGTTGTTGGGATGCTCTCAGGACTCGGCGGATAGTTTTCGGGTCAAACAAAGTTCGCCAACGGCGAGTACGCCGCCGGCTCCTCCACCGCCCCCTTCCGCCAGTCAACCGGCTCCTCCGGCAAGTGAGCCGCAGCGTCGGCCCGTGGCCATGCCGCCTGGTATAGCGCGTCCCGAGGACGTCACGTCCGATTTCTCGTCGCCGGCCCCGGCACAGCCGTCAGGGGGAATGACGCCTCCCCCACCGACAAGTCCCCAAGCACTTCCGGCGGCCACCCAGGGGCAGTATGTTCGGGCAGACGTAGGAGTTGGGCAGAAAGGCCGGACTTTGGAAAGGGGATTCATCACCACGCCGGTGCAAGTCTATTTCCGTAGTCGAGAACATATGGCATTTCGCATCCAGGTCCCCCAGGCCCTCCAGCTCTTCCAAGGAGAACATGGCCGCCTGCCCGAATCGCACGAAGAGTTTTGGCGCGAGATTATCGAAAAAAATGGCATCCAGCTGCCTAGCCTCCCACCAGGGCATCGATATGTCTATGTCCCGGAAAAAGGGGAGCTGATGGTTGAGGTTCCGGCTGGTTCACCTCCCCCATAAAGAGGGGTTAATTAGCACCCGGGGGCATCCTCACATGAGGAGCTTGAGACGTGACGGAAGTTGCCTTTCGGGATGGACTCGCCTTGAAAACTCTTCGCCTGCAATTAACCTCGATGATGGGGCCGTTGATTGTGATCTGAGGTCGCGGGCGGCGTTTTTGCGAGTTCGAGACTTTCATGGTGTCTTCTCTCGGCAAACCTTCTCTTCAGAACCTTCTGAGGCTTTGGACCCTACATGTCCTCGCGGCAATGCTGCTAGGTCCGCTTGATTCACCATGCTTCGGCGAGAGTTGGATTTTCCAGCCTTCCTATTTTTCTCATCAGGAGAAGGGGGAACGGGTGGCGCAATACGCCCCACCTCTCCCGTCCGTTGCCCCTTACGCGCCAAATTATGTAGTCAGTGGCTATCGACATAGCAAAAGCACGATCCGATCAGCGGAAAGCTATGATCATGTACATATCGTGAAAACT
>JAKPII010000177.1 GCA_029549885.1 Planctomycetota bacterium | reverse complement strand
CTCCTGAGGCAGCAGGTGGGCAAGTCTTTGTGTATAGCGCCCAAGGCCGACTGTTGTCTGGCGAGATGACCGCAACTACGAACGGCCGATGGGATTGGCAGGTCGGAGCGAACGAGGACTATTTTCTGGTTTTTAGTGGGTTTCAGGGTGACCAGAGGTTTCGGCTGGTCAACTTACTGGGGATTTCGGATGACGGCCTCGCCATCCACGGAACAGAAGGAGCTGACCAAGTCACTGTCCTACTCACCGATGGAGTTAGCGTAACGGTGAACGGCGTGAGCTACGATTTCTCCGCTACCGAACTGGGGACAAGACGTACCATATATATCGACACTTACGACGGTTACGACAACATCGCAATTCAATTGCCGAGGGGTGACGCCACGCTAACATCGTCCCCGGGCTATGCCACGGTTTCCGTGGAGGGTTGGCAGGTCCGGGCGAATAACTCCGAAACCATTCGCGTACGGGCAGGGAGCGGTACGTCAGTAGCTCACATGAGTGATTCCCCTGGTAGTGATCTCTTCATCTGCCGGCCGGGTTACGCGGAGTTCTCTGGAAACGGCTTTCTGACTGTGGTTGAGAATTTCTCAATCGTTCACGGATACAGCCGCCTTGGTGGTGATGATATAGCCTACCTTTACGACTCTGCAGGCGACGACAGGTTTGTGGCTCGCCCTGAACAGGGTGTGATGTCGGGTGAAGGATATTACCACCGCGCCAAAGGATTTCGATACTGCCACGGTTACAGCACTGCGGGCGGCTACGATACGGCGCAACTATTTGGTTCCGCCGGGAACGACACGCTTGTGGGAAGGCCAGATTGGACTAGCTTGAGGGGTGAGAACTACTTTCTGCGTGCCAAGTTCTTTGAATTGGTCCAAGCTTCTGGCGGCAATGGTGGGAGAGACGCCGCGACACTTACGGGCTCCGAGGGAATTGATACCTTCGTGGCGGGACCTCGCTGGGCGGATATGACGATGCCAAGCACTCAAATCAGGATCCAAAAATTCGCTTCCATCACGGCGAACGCTGGCGGAGGTTGGGACACAGCCTTACTTTACGATTCGCCCGGGGATGATCACTTGCGCGTTTGGCCAAGAAAAGCCGAAATGACTGGGAGTGGATACCAGATAAATCTGCTCAATTTCGAGGAAATTACGGGAAAGTCTTCCGCTGGAGGCACCGACATTGCCGAACTTTGGGATTCCCCGGGCAATGATGAGTTTGTGAGCCAACCGCGAGAATCATACTTGTCAGGAGTGGGATTCATCAACCGTGTGTATAACTTCGCGACCGTGCATGGCTACTCAACGGCAGGGGGGATCGATGTGGCCTACCTGGATGGCGGACCGAACATCAACGCCTGGGTCGTGAGGCCCGACCAAACGACAGTGTCCTCCGAGGATAGCTATCGTCGGGCAAAGGCCTTTGAAAGGGTTTTTGCCCTAGGGGGCCTCGATCTCTGCGACACCGCCCGACTTCTCGATTCGACGGGCAACGATGAGCTCGTGATTGATTCAGATCAGATTGTCTTCCGTTATCCCACCAGCGTAGTCACATTGTCCCGTATTCCCAAAGTGACTGCCCGGACCACCGGAGGCATTGACCGCGTCGTTGGTCGTGCCGTCGATGTTGTCTTGACCCTTCAAGGTCTCTGGTTGTGATCCGGGACCACTTCTCTTACCTCTCAGCAATCCGCTATGTTGTGAATTAGTGGTTATGTCCAGGCAGAGTGATCAGCGTTCACGCCCCGGTGTCACCTTGAGAGAACCGACGAGAAATATGCGTCTCGAGTGTTCTGCACTCGAGTCCATGGTGCGCCATTTATGAGTCCGATGCCTTCATTGAAAGAGATTTACGACCGATTGTACAACGCCTTTGGGCCCCAGAACTGGTGGCCTGGAGAGACACCATTTGAGGTCCTCGTCGGCGCCATCTTGGTCCAGAACACGGCCTGGGCTAATGTCGAAAAAGCGATCCGCAACCTACGAGAGGAAGGCCTCATGTGTCCCAAGAGGCTTTATCGGCTAAAGGACGCCGAGTTGGAGGAACTCATCAGGCCGTGCGGTTATTATCGGATCAAAGCCCGACGGTTAAAGAACGTTTTGCGTTATCTTCTGAAAAGGCATGATGGGTCGCTGGAACAAATGTTTCGGCTGCCCATTGACCAACTCCGCCGAGAATTGCTGGAAATTAATGGCATAGGACCGGAGACCGCAGATTCAATTATCTTGTACGCCGGTAATCTGCCAACATTTGTTGTTGATGCATACACACATCGTATCTTCAGCCGGCACGGCTGGGTCGATCCAGAAGCTGACTATCACACGTTGAAAGAATTCTTCGAGAGTCAACTCGAACCCGATGCTGCCCTTTACAATGAATATCATGCCCTCTTAGTTCGGCTTGGGAAGGATTATTGCAAGAAGCGCCCCCGCTGCCAGGCGTGTCCCTTGGAGATTTATTTGCCCGATGGCCAGCCATACGATGCATGGCTCGAGTGACACGAGGGAAGGACAAGCGGCGCCGGAATGGTGGATGGAGTAACTCCGTTTCCATCCGGGATCAATGGGCATCCGGAAGACAGCGTGGCTTGTGATCTAAGGCGGTTTTCCCATGTCCTTGTTCGAGAAAGAAGATGAACAACGGCGACGCGAGGTGCAACCGCTCGCGGCCCGGATGCGCCCGCGGACACTGGATGAGTTCGTTGGTCAAGAGCATTTCCTTGGGGAGGGGAAAATCCTTCGCCGCCTCATTCGTGCGGATCGCCTCGGCTCCGTCATTTTTTACGGTCCACCGGGGACCGGCAAAACGACGTTGGCACGTATTCTGGCTACGGAAACGAAGAGTGTCTTCCAACAGATCAGTGCTGTAACATCGGGCGTCAAGGAGCTACGGGAAATTATTGATGGGGCCGCCCGTCGTCTTTTGGCGTCGGGACAAAAAACCGTCCTTTTCATCGACGAAATCCATCGTTTCAACCGGGCTCAACAGGATGTGCTATTACCCCACGTCGAGGAAGGCGGACTCGTTTTCGTCGGTGCCACCACAGAGAATCCTTTCTTTTCGATGACCAGCGCCCTTGTCAGTCGAAGCCGGGTCTTTGAGTTCTTGCCGCTGACACCAGAACACATCAAGGTGATTGTGCGTAGGGCACTCACCGATAGGGAGCGAGGCCTTGGCAACTACGAGGTGATCATGGAGGAGGAGGCATTGGAGTTTTTGGCCCAAGCCTGCGAGGGTGATGCACGACGAGCTTTGTCGGCCCTAGAGGTGGCCGTTCTTTCTTCTGAGACATTTCCCCTTCGTTTGACCCGCCAGTTGATGGAGGACTCGCTCCAGCGGAAAGCGATCGTCTACGACCGGCAAGGTGATGCTCATTATGACACGATCAGCGCCCTGATCAAAAGCATTCGTGGAAGTGACCCGGATGCAGCGACCTATTGGCTCGCCAAAATGCTGGAGGCGGGTGAAGACGTCCGCTTCATTGCCCGCCGTCTCATGATCCTTGCCAGCGAAGATATTGGGAACGCCGATCCGACCGCCCTGCCCTTGGCCGTTGCGGCTGCGCACGCCTGTGAGATGATTGGTTTGCCGGAATGTCGTCTCAACCTGGCCCAGGTAGTGATTTATTTGGCTTGTGCCCCCAAGTCGAATGCCGTGATTAAAGCGATTGATGAGGCCCTCGAAGACATTCGCAGCGGTCGTGTCCTGCCCGTACCCGTTCATTTACGAGACGCCAATTATCCCGGTGCAAAACGTCTGGGGCACGGCCAGGGATATGTGTATTCCCAGGAAGAGCCTGATGCCATTGCGGAGCAGGACTATTTGGGAGTTGACAAAACATATTATGTCCCTAGTGATCGAGGTTTCGAGAAGGAATTGAAAGCACGGCTTGAAGTCATTCGTGAGCGGCTGGGCCGAGCAAATAAGAAGATCTCGGATCTCCCCGACGCAAGCACGAGCTCTTTGCCTGAAGGCAGTTCTTCGCCGCCACGGTTACGCAAGGCACGGAAAACAAAGGAGAACCAGTCGTGAAAACGCGGACGGGTCTTAACCAATCGGTGTCACAAAACCTGAGAGTGGTTTTCCAAGCATTGCTTGGCCTCATTGGCTTTTTTTCTCTCCTTTGCGATGTGGCTCGCGCCCAGGCCATTGAGCCACGCATTCAATTGGAAGTTGCTGTTGACCCACGTCTTCCGCCTTTGACGCATCACGATTGGGCCAAAGCGTTGAGTGAAGTGGGCGTCGAAAATCTTCGGGTCAGAACGGCTTATCCCAACGATACGCCAAACATTCAGGAGATTCCATCTGAGTCGGTACCCACTTACCAAGTGCTAGGTGTCGTAAACGCCCAAAATGAACTTGTTCTTCCCGACGCGCGTTTTACGATTCGCCAAATTGATCGATTAAAGCAATGGATCAACGACTTGCGGCATCAAGGACCTCCTCAATCGCGCCCGAAACAAGTTGCCTTCGGCCTCAATATCGTGCAGTTTGAGCAGGTACGGCAGGATATGTCCCGGCCCGTCCAAGCATCGACAAAGGGCCGTCCTCGGGCCGAACTTGTCGAAACCTTAGTCTCCAGCCTATCTTATCCAACAGTCTTCGACCCGCAGGCCCGCCAAAGGCTTGGACGTGATCTTTGGGAGGAGGAACTGCAAGGGTTAACGACGGGAACCGCACTCGCCTATATCCTTCGCTATGATGGTCTTGCCTTGGTACCCCAGAGCACAGTCAATGGGATTCGCTATCAAATTGTCATTGGTCATCCGAATCTCACGGCCTGGCCGGTGGGTTGGGCACCAGAGGAGTCTGAGGCGAAGGTTGTGCCAAAGCTATTGGAGACGCTGACCGTTAACATTCAGGATGTGCCCGTAAAAGACGTCCTTCAGTCGGTTACACAACGTCTTAGTCTAATGTATTTACTGGATCACCCTGCCCTGGCCCGCTTTGGGATCCAAATTGACAAAGCCCTCGTCAATATTCCTCAAACCAAGACGACCTACAGTCAGATTATCAAACGTAGTCTGTTTCAAGGGCGTCTCAAGGGCGAAATCCGCTGCGATGAGGCCGGTAAGCCTTTTTTATGGATTACCACACTCAAGCCGATCGACGAAACGTAATTTTCCTTTGGAAAGTTCTACTGGCGGACAGGCACTTAGCAATGACGAGTAGCACGATAAAAGAAACCAAGAGCGTATTGGGAATGATGCCATAGTCCAAATACAGGCTGCGCAAGGGACTGCGCGTAACATCGGCCACGAGAATGGCGACATCGCGGCGGGGACCTTGCTGGTAAATACGGCCATCAGGCCCGATATGGGCTGAAAATCCCGTGTTGGCCGCAATCAGAAAGGGTTTACGTGTTTCTAGGGCACGGAACACACCGCAAATCAGGTGCATATCCAGTTCGCTCGAACCCCAAAACCATCCATCATTGGTCAAATTGACCAGGATGTCCGGTTCTTGCCCCTGGGCCCGCAAGGTCAATATTTGGTTCCGAATAAGGTGAGGTATGACACTCTCGTAACAGATGTTCGGTGATAGGAGCAGCGAACCGACAGGAAACGCGACCGGCGTCCTTCCCGGAGTCGTGCTTGTGCTCAAAGGGGTCAGGCGTTGGAGAAGCGGTATGACATCGGCAAAGGGAACATATTCTCCAAACATGACCAGATGCATCTTATCGTATCGGCCGAAATAGCAGTACCGCTGGCCGGTCGAATCTCCCTTTTTCCCACTTTCCTCATTTGCTTCTTTGACGTCAGTACCGTCCGAAAATCGCTCCCGTCCGCCTTGTGACGCATTTATCTTCTCACACAGAGCGACGTACGCCGCAGAATTGAAGATGCGAGGCCCCTGGCTTGTGTATGAGACAGTCTCAACTCCTATCAACAGGGGACATCGTAAATGCTGCGCGAGTGTCTCCAAGGACCGTTGGGAATGCTCCCGTGCCTTGCCGATTTGCTCTCTAAATCGCTCTGGCGTCATATCACTATCAGCCCATGTTGCGGGTACTGCCGGGCTATCATCATGATCAATCAAGAAGCCGCCATATACTGTTTCTGGCCAAACCATGAGATCGAGATCGCGATGACTACGGGCTGCTTGAAATGCCAAGTCCAGGTAATGCCGATGAATCCGCTCCCGCTTTTCCTCGCTGTCTTCCAGGCGGATGTCTTCAGACCCTTGAATCAACGCCACGCGAACAGACCGGTTAACCTGCCCCGTTTTAAACTGCGATAGCCTCCACTGGCCATAAAGCAGAGTAGTGCCCAAGACCAGGCTTCCCACAATAAGCGGTGGCGCAGCTCTTAAGATGGTTTGCCTTACCGTCTGAGCGAGACTATCCATCTTCATACGGGGCTGAGGCACTACCCCCTGCCCCGCAGTCCGCGCGAACCAAATCTCCCGAAATCGCTTTGCTGCCAGATAAAGACATGATGTTTCGAACATGATGACCCAGCTGACAGCGTACGCCCCGCCCAGGTCGGCTATCTGGAGAAGTGAAATCCAGCGGTACTGCGTGTGGGACAAACTCGCCATGGTGAAACCGGTAAGAAGATGGGCACGAACGACTTCTAGCCCTGCCCAAACTGTTGCGGCCACAACATTCAACGGAAGTCGTAGTAGCCGAACGCCTATCCGCGAAAGGCCGATAAAGGCGGGCAGGTACCAGCCGAGATAGAAAGACAGAGCCACCCAACCGAAGCTCGTTGCCCAGTGCGGCAGACGGAGCCAGTGAAGTGCCGCCATCCAGAAGAAGAAACCAACAATCCCCCACTGAATGTATTGCCGCCTCGTCCACGTCTTTGGGCTGTCGATCAAAATCAACCAGGGCACTGCGGCGATCCAGGCGAGCGGCCACCAGTCAAGCGGTGGTAACGCTGCCCAAAGAAGGGCTGCTCCGGCGATGGCCAAAATAATGGGTTGCGACAAAAGTCGTGATAATCCTCTTTCATGAATCGATTGGGTGCCGTCCGGCGAGTCAGCTGACCCATCCCCTCGGTATGATTTTGTGTCGCGATCCCCTCTTACTTTGACGCGCTTCATTTCATTCACGACCCTGACTGACATTTCCGGGTCAAAATGCAAGTGGAAAGTCAGGAACGACCCGCCAAACTCGGCAGTTTCAAAAAGTTTGCCAGAATTGTTGGGCCATGCTCTGTAAGGAAGCTCTCCGGATGAAATTGAAGTCCGTACAAGGGAAAAGTCTTGTGGCGGATCCCCATGATCTCCTTTTCACCGTCCGGCAAAAAAGACCATGAGCAAACCTCGAAACAGTCCGGCAAGGATGGCGGATCGATGACCAGGCTGTGGTAGCGAGTCGCGATGAAAGGATTGGGCAATCCTTCGAAGAGCTCGCACCCGTTGTGAAAGATTGTGTCGGTCTTGCCGTGCATGAGGCGTTTCGCCCGAACGATGGATGCCCCAAAGGCTTCACCAATGGATTGGTGTCCCAAGCACACGCCAAGCAATGGAACCCGGCCAGCAAAATATCGCACACATTCTACCGAGATTCCCGCTTCTTTTGGCGTGCATGGTCCAGGAGAGATGATGATACGATCCGGCGACATCCGCTCAATTTCTTCCACTGTAACCTGGTCGTTACGCCGGACCACGATTTCCAACGAGTTGTCAAGCTCTCCCAGTCGTTGCACGAGATTGTAGGTGAACGAATCGTAATTATCGAGGATAAAGATCATTCCCAACACCTCTCTCGGATGATCATACCCTGCCTACTCTTGGGGTACAGTCGTGACTCGACTTCTGCCCGCTTTCCTAAGGCAATAGCCCATGCCGCAGAGGGCCGGCGCCCTCCGTGTTGTGCGATTTCCCCATGTTAAGCGTCCCGATCAACCATTTGATAGATTTTATCCTACCGGACCGGCGTCGAGGAACCAGAACCTGGATCACGTGATGTTGCAGGCGGATAATGCCGTTTCCAACCAAAGAAAGGCCCCTGCGTGGCGCGCCTAAGAAGGCGTGCCTACGGAAATAAGTCCATTGGCCCAAGCAAAAGTTGAAATCGATCTCTGGAGTGCAGCTATTTTTGCTTGATTTCTTTTTTCGCGGTGCGAGGCCCTAACACGATGTAGCGCTCCGGAGGCGGTGTCATCTCGAGGATACGGAGTCCAAATTTGTCACCCACCTTCACGGCCTCACCCCGGGCGATGACATGCCCGTTGATGGAAAGCTCAAGCGGTTCCTCGCAAGATTTGTCAAACTGGATAATTGCACCGGGGCACAACTGGAGCAGCTCTAAGAGCGGTTTGCGAGTCCGAGCCAGTGTCACCTCGAGGGGCAGTCGAATGCGTAGCAAACTGTGGGTCAACAGTGGCAGGACGCGGTTGGCGTGGGGACTACGGTGGTCCCCCGCCATCGCTCTCCTTTCCGTTGGCGAGGCATTTGTCTTGGCATCTTGAGACGCGTTTTCGTTAGGCGGAGACGTGTCGGTTAATGTGGTGGCAGTCTCACAACGCAATCCAATGATCAGGCCTCCTTTTTTCTCGGGCGTTACGAAAGGAATCGAGACAAACTGAGACTGATCGGGCCGCATGAGTTTCTCAAGAGCCACCTCAAAACTAGTTACCGTGTTGGCCTCTGAAGTGAGCACTGGCCACTCTGGGGGAAAAATGAGGATGCTCAGTTCTTGGGCCAGCGTGGCGAGACGAGACTTCCCCGTGGCATCCGGTTGGTAGGCCCAATCAGGAATACATCCGCTCGATTGGGGCAAGGCCAAAACAACGTCCGCCTGCTTAATCTGAAACGTGATGAGCAGGCCGGGCTGCCCGATCCAATCGCTCCCTGAGACGTCGGCCCAACTACTATGGCTGATCTGGTCGAGCTGGAGAGAGCCAAACTGGTCGAGCGCTCGCTTGAATGTCGCCTCTATCTCCGCGCGACCTTCAGAGAGACATTGCAAGACGGCGTCAATGCTGTATTGATGCATAACCTGATCTGTCTAGTAAGCGAACTGCCACCCGAGGGACCTCGCTGCCGCCAAAGTTTGCCTTTATTGTCGGCGTGAAGCAAAGAAAACTTTAATGGTTACGGAAAAAAGGCAAGGAATAGAGGACCAACTGAGAATCTGGGTAGGAAGGCCCCCTCGGGAGGTGCATGCTAGGGTTATGGCTAAAACCCGCAAGGTTTGGCAGGTATGAGAAGTACGTTGGCGCCTTGGCTATGGGAACGCATGATTACGACTGGTGGTTAGGGCATGGAATCGTCGGTCGTCCACTTGAGTCGCGCGATCTGGAGTCCCGAAAGGTTCGGCATCAGGGCCGCAATATACCAGCTGTCTGCGTGGCGGAAAATCTCCGGTGCAGCAACGGGCAAGGTACAGAGAAAGTGCCCCTCGTCGTTGTCGATTCCAAAATCCAACGGATTGTTGGACCAATAGACACTTGTTTGTGCCTTTGCCCCATACCGTTGCGTTCGGAAAAGGTAGTACTCGCCCGGGCTAGCTTCCACCACAAATGGGCATTCTGCCGAATAACTTCCTGAGCCTGCCTGCCCACCCTTGGCAACCACGAAAACCTCACTCCAGTTGACTAGGTCCTTGGATGTCCGGCAAAAGACGGCACCCTCGTGAGGAGTATGGGCCGTAAAGTAACAGTACCACTGGTCAGCAACACGCAACACCATTGGGTCCCGAGGGTTACCGTACCCATCGGGTGGACCAAATAGGAAACTCTTACCCGCCTCGTTTCGTTTGCGGACAAAATCCTTCCCATTTTGGCTCGTGGCCAAGCAGATGACGTCCCAACCCCCATAAAACATGTGAAACAGCTTGTCGATGCGAAAGACAAACGGCGCCTGAAGTCCGCCCGGTTGCTCACCGTAATCGGGATCCGCTCGCATGGCGATGCCTTTGGGTTCCCAAGGGGACTGAGTCAATTGACGGCCTTCCCAACGGAAGAAGAGTCGCGTGTGTCCCACCTCCTTTGTGTGCCGAATACAAGACCAAAGTTGCCACGTGCCGTCCTCAGCTTGCCAGATTCCAAAATCCACCACTTGCTGCCGTTCACTGGTGAGTGGTCCCAAGTCGGGATTTTCGGCAACTTGCCACCAGTCGCCTTCAATCCGGGGCTTGAGTCGTGGCTTCTCCGCTTGACAATCCAAAGCCAAAGTGCACACGGCACCGTGGATCATCATAGCAATGACCAGCACAACGCTTGCACCTTCACAGACACGACGGCACAAAATGCGAGACTTTGCCCACCCAAAGGAAAACACGAGACGTTCCAATAAGGTCTGCATAACCGCTCCGGACCATGGAAAACCCAAAAACGGATCATCCGTCCTGCAAGATTCTGCTATGTCACGAAAACTTTCATTGCACGACTGCCAAACCAAGTGACTGGTCTCTTATTGGTTTATCTGGCAGCCGGAACCTACTGATTTGAAACAAACTGTTCAATGGCCTCGGCAAGCTCTTTGCGGATTTCCTCGAGCATCCCAGGGTTGGGAAGAATCTTTGTCGAATAACGCCCACCTGCGTTGGGTATGGTCGCTAACTGGGAGGCTTTTGCCAAAA
>JAKPII010000170.1 GCA_029549885.1 Planctomycetota bacterium | reverse complement strand
GCTAAGCGGACGATCGCATAAGTGACAGCGCGAGCTTTGAACAAAGACGAGTGAGCCCAGAGCGAGAACTGCCGAACCAGAGAATTGGCAAAAACCTCAAAATCGGTATCCCAGCGCAGCCTCCGGCCCCTTGGGTTGCGCCGTTACTCTTGCATCCCACAGAGGTCATCATGTTTTAATTTAGCTTACGATATGGACAGGGCGCGACCAAAACGGAAAATGCTCACGCCCGACACCTATCAAATAACATCTGCAAAAAGCCGTTCCATACGGCGGAAGTAGAACATTCCACACACAAGGATGATCGTCGTTGCCAACGCCGAAAGGGCCAAGAGCGGACCCGGGCCGTGAGATGTTCCCAGGAGTGCCCAGCGAAAGCCTTCAATCACGCCGGCCATGGGGTTAAGGGAATACAAAGTCCACGCCCACGGGGACAGTCGTCCTTGGATGGATTCCATGCTATAGACCACCGGGCTAACAAACATGCCAATTTGAATGATAAACGGGATCACGTAACGAAAATCCCGATAAATGGCGTTAAGTGCCGCCAGCCACAGTCCCACGGAGAGTGAGGCAATCACCGCCAATGCTACGAAGAACGGAAGGGTCAAAAGCCCCCAACCAGGAAAAATCCCATAAAAGGCCATGAGGGCAAGCAAGGCAACAAAGGCAATGCCAAAGTCCACCAAAGAGGACAGCACGGCCGCCATGGGGAGAATTAATCGCGGGAAGTAAATCTTCGTGATCATGCTGCGGTACTGAATCAGGATGTTTCCCGACTGATTGAGGGAGGTGGCAAAAAGCTGCCAAGGCAACATGGCACAAAAGGTGGAAACAGCGTAGGGGACATTGCCGGCCGTCGGCTCATTTCCCTTGCCTAAAAGGAGGGCGAAGAGGACGCTAAAAATGCCTGTCGTCATAAGCGGTTGAATGATGGCCCAGGCAGCCCCGAGAAACGTTTGTTTGTAACGAATGGTGATTTCACGCCAGGCCAGGGTGAGCATCAATTCGCGGTACCGCCAGACCTCACGGAGGTCCAAGGCTCGCCATCCGCCCGTCGGCCGAATGATCGTGACCGGCAGGTCCTTCGGGAGCGGAGGGACACTATCCGCCTGGGCGGGCTGGGCCTCGGAGTCGGCGACGACGTCCCTGTCTTGCCAATCGTCGGCAACCTCTGCGGTTAAGTCGGCTGTGACGTTAACGCCGTCTTCACCGAGCCCGGCTTTTTCCGGCGGTCGGTCCGCAGTTAATTCTGCCTCTGTCGGCCTGGAGTCTGGGATAATGGGATCGGTTCGCATTTTTATTGTAAGCGAAAGAAGTGCGCTGTTTATTTCACCAAGTTTTTTCCATCTCGGCCAGTTTCTCGAGCGCGCGTTGGGCGAAATCAAGGCCGAGGTTCTCTATGGTTTCCCCACTTCCGGGGAGATGCAGCATTAGCTTTACCAATGGTGGACGCGATTTCTGTCCGCGGAACTTCCAGAAAAATGTCCGCACTTTGTCGCGATCAGCAGAAAACGGTCCCGCCAACTGATAACAATATAGCACAGTTGCTTGCTGGTCACCGCGTTCTTTTACCAAACGGATAAAACGCACGCTCCCGGATGTGCCGTCGATGAGGGTTAGCGGGACATCGCGGGTCGATCGGACCCTCCAGCCTGTCCCCGAGTAGCACAGCTCTGGCGGGTGGGGCAAGCTGAAACCAGGTTGCGTGAAGACCGCGGCATGCATTTCGAGAAATCGTTCCGCCGACTGGCTGTATCGACGCGTCACGGCAACACCGGTTCCCAATGCTTGAAACATTTTAGCATCGATCTTCTCTTCGTCTTCACATTTCCAAGGGCCCAATTGCTTGGGAAAGGCGGCCAGTTGTTCTTGCTCGGGCACTCGCACGATATTTGGCACAGCCTGAGAAGCTGCCCAACGTGCGCCAATCCCGATCACAAGGAGCCCCAGCGCTACCAGACCGGCCCGAAGGAGCAAGCTCAGCCCCCGCCGGCGTTTTTGCGCGGCATTGGTGGCTGAATCCCTCAGGTGGGATGTCTTGGTCGAGTGGCCCGAAAGCTCCCCGGTTTTCGTAGTCCCTGGCGGGCCGTGACGAGTAGCCGATCCTTTGCCTGCCGCCCTCATTTCCTACTCTCCGTTGGTTTGCCTCCGCTTAAGTCCCGTATCGATGGCGTTTTAGTCGTTTCTGCGCCGTGGGAAATGAGTGATCTTTTTCCATTTCCGTCGCCGTTGCCGGGAATGGTCATCTTTATGGAGTTTGTGGGAAGGACGTTCTTGAAAATGTGCGATCCATGTGTTCCGACCGAATGCTCCTTATCGGCGCGCTCTTGGCTTGCCCTCTCGTCGTTGAGTTGCTCAAGCTGCTGCTCAAACGGATCAACGAGACTGATGACGAACTCCAAATCCCTTAGGAATGTTTCTGCTGAGCGCCGAAGGACTGCCTTGATCTTTCCAACGACGCGATCCCCAGTACACAGAGGGAATTCATGGTGACTGATCGGCGTATCGTCGGGATTGGGAAATACAGGACCTTTCCATTCGCCGCAATAGCCCTCTTGGATTCGTGGGTCATTGAGATCAACGCGGAGATAAATCACGTTATATTCACCAGCCGGGTCTGTGAGATGTGTCCAAAGCTTGTGCCAATCGAACTTTCCTTGAAAATGGGTGCCGTTGCACAGGCACTTACCCTCTTGTCCGAGTAGCCATCTGCGAAGACCGTCACCCCAGCGGCGAAGTGTATTGAGTATGAGACGGCACTCCGATCGGCCAAAGAGCCCTGTGACGATCAAAAAGGCTACCACGCCGCTGGCCGCAATGAGGGCGATTGTGTCGTTTCCCAGAACCAGTCCCCCCAAGGATGCAACGGCTGTAACCGCAGCGCATGCGGAAATGACCATCAGGGCGGTTTCACTGCTTTTGCACTTCTCCATCAGGCAATGGTGAATGTGACTACGATCCGCGGCATAGATGCTGCGACCCGATAAAGTTCGCCGAATGATAGCCGCAAAGCAGTCGAGGAACGGAAGCGTCCAGAGGGCGACTGCCGCTGCCAAAAGGAAAGTACTCGGACCTTTAAGCGAAGCCCGAGCAGCAAGCACACCGAGCATCAAGCCGATTAACATACTTCCAGCGTCACCCAAAAAGATTCTTGCCGGGGGGAGGTTAAACCAAAGGAAGCCGAACGTTGCCCCGGCAAGAACGAACGCCACAAAAGCAACCGCGTAATGTCCGGTGACACAAGCCATGATTCCCACAGTGATGCTGAATATGGTCCCCAGCGTGGCGGCCTGACCATCCATTCCATCCAGGAGGTTAATCGAGTTGATGGTCGCGAGGAACCAGAAAAGGGCCACAACGGCTCCTATCCAACCTAATTCGACTGATATGCCAAAAAGCCGAAAACTGCTGAACGTATACCCGCCAGCCACTAAAATCGCTGCGGCCACGAACTGACCCGCCAGTTTGTATCGTCCGCGAAGCCGAGACCAATCGTCAATCAGCCCGAGCCCGACAATCCAACTTCCCGCGATGAAGAGCACCACGAGATCCCACCAATCTTGGTGGACTCGCAAACCCCACGGATTGGCCAAACAGATATTAACCCCAAGGACAAGACAAATCGCTAAGTAGATTGCGAGGCCACCGCCCAACGGCGTAGCTTTCTTGTGAACTTTGCGATTGCGATCTGGCTGATCGACAAACCCGATCTTGGGGGCCACCCAGCACATGAATCGCGTGAAAACGGCGCTGGCAATCATGGCCGCTAGGCAGCTCACGGCGGCATAAACGGCCATCGGTGGCGTCATTGATGCGTCTCCCTCGGAGGTTGAATCACCATGGTTGCGAAGTCTAACACGTCCCCGCCCCAAATCATCTTGCATTTACACAACGTCTTCATGGACGTGTGGCCGTTCCTTGCCTAAAAACGGGAAATCAACAGCGAAAACCGCTCTTGATTTACGACTCGATCTCGCCAACGTTTGACAATTGGTCATGTTAGGTGTTACCCGCGTGACTCCTTTTCTTCACCGGCGCGATTTCGCACCGACATTTTGTCCGCGAGGTATTAAGTGTCGGCTTTCTCAGATTCAACTTCCTCCCCGTCGCTTAGGGCACTACTCGTGCCGTCCACGAGATCATGGTAAGAGTAGGAGTGATAGACCTCTTCTGTCGAACCCGTGACCACGGTACCTAGGACACGGACCCGGAAACTTTCCAGAATCTGCTTTGCGGAACGCACGAGCGGTGTGCGACTGTAGTCCCGAATGACCGACAACACAACGCCATCTGTGTGGGTACTGATGAATCGCGTATCGGCTACCGGGAGGACAGGCGTTCCATCCACGATGATGAAATCGAAATCCTCCCGCAATTGCTGGAATGTCGCGCCAACAACGCCGTTGGCGAGCACAGCTAGCCGGTGGGGCGACCAGTAACCCGCCGGCAAGACGTACAGGTTTTCGACTGAGGTCGCTCGGACGGCATCTTGAAGCGAAACTTCTCCCCGTAAGACTTCGCTGACACCGGGGCTGATAGGGACATCAAACACATCATGAATGGCAGGCCGACGCAGGTCGAAATCGGCGACCAAGGTCTTCTTGCCGATTTGGGCTAAACTTAGGGCGAGCTGTGCGGCAAGAGTCGTCTTCCCCTCACCGGCCACGGCGCTGGTAACCATGATAACCTTTAGTCGCTCGTCTTCGGATTCGCGGACCAATCGGGCGGCCACAATTCGCACAGCTTCCACAAACATTCGTTGCCAGCGGCGGTGTTTCTTTGAACGCACTCGCCCATTGCCGATGGCCCGCATCACCCGAACTGGCAAACGAGGAATCGTCCCCCAGACCTCCGCCCCTGCAACGTGGCGGATCTCTTGCGGCGTATTGACAGGCTTTCGACGGGTGTCCCACCACAGAAGTGTGATCCCGGGAAGGACCAATCCGGCCAAACCGGCAAGGACAGAAAGTTGAACACGCCTGTCTTGGTCTGCCACCCGAGGTGCTTCCGCCCTTTGAACAACCGTAATCCGCGGCTTGGCCCGAAGCTCGATACTCATGCGGTTTCGCTCTTCTGCGATGGTTTGGACGGTCTTGCGGGCCAGTTCGACCTCAGCCCGCAAGAACTCGACCTCAATCGAGCCCTTGCCAAAGGTCTCGGCAACCCGGCGGACATTTTCGACCTCTTGCTGCAGCTGCTGCTGTTGCTGGTTAAGAATGGCCAGTTCGAAGTTGAGGCTTTCGATCTCTTCATCGATACTCGCTACCCGTTTTTGTTCCAATTCTTGCCGGAGTTCTTCACGTCGGGCCTTGATTCGTGCTTGGACATCGGCAAGGTCCTGGACGTAACGGTTGCCAAAGCGCCCGGCCATTTCCGGACGGACCACATCGCGGGTTTGTGCGACCAGGTTCTTGAGCTCGGCTTCCCGCATTAGGAGTTGCAGAGTTATAGGATCGGTTTTTGCAGCAGCGTCAAGTTCGCGCTCCGTGATCTCAATCTGAGCTGCCTTTTCGCGGATTGCCTTCTTTAGGGAAAGCTCTCCCTGAGCCCGCATGATCCGCAATTGCACATTGATTAACTCGCTACGATAGGTTGAGAACTGCTGAAGCGTAATCTGCTGCTTGAGGCTGAGGGCCTGGCTGTCCCCCGTTTCTAATTGCTGGCTAAGGGTCTTGAGGTCATTTTGTAACTTCCGCAGTTCGGCCTCTTTTTCAGCGTACAGTTGGTCTAATTCGCTTAATCGCACACGACGCTCATGCTGCTCTGTGTCAACCACCTCGCGCATGTACGCATCGACGATGGCGTTAACCAACACGGCCGTCTCCTCCGGTCGCGTGCTGGAAAAACTCACGTTCATGAATTCCGAATTCCCAGGAAAACG